>NZ_JAVJNP010000058.1:0-20586 GCF_040217205.1 Coleofasciculus sp. A1-SPW-01
AGTAGCGAGCAAGATGCTTGATGTAGCGAGCAAGATGCTTGATGTAGCGAGCAAGATGCAAAGCCTGCGGCATGGCTTCGCTTAACGCACTACGGCAAGGATTTCGTCATTATTGACATTAAGGTTTAAATGCCGAACAGCTTACCCCTAAGAAAATATAGGTAGATACACCTGAAAACAACTGCCAACTCCTAACTTACTCCTCACCGTAATGTCTCCACCATGACGTTGGGCAATAGCTTTGGCGATCGCTAAACCTAACCCAGAACCCTCCTGGCGCTGAGTTCGGGCTCTATCGGCTCGCCACAGGCGATCGAAAATAAAGGGTAAATGTTCTGGAGCAATACCAATCCCTGTATCCTCGACACTGACAACCACCCAGGTTTCATCTGTACTCATCGACAGGGTAACTGTACCCCCGGATGAGGTGTATTGCAGAGCGTTTTCGAGCAGATTACAAAATACACGAAAAAGCTGAGAGGCATTTCCATTGACAAAAACGTCAGGTTGTAGTATTAGTTTCAGAGTCATATCTTGGGCTTCGGCGTTGGGTTCGAGACGTTCCTCAACATCTTCCAAAAGTTCGTCAAGGGGAATCACCGCCCATTCGCGGGTTGGTGCAGGGGTTGTCGCATCCGTTCGGGCTAGTAACAGGAGATCCTCCACCAAACGACTCATCTGGCTAGTCGCCGACGCGATCGCAGCCAACTTCTCCACATCCGCCGGATGAATCCGTTCTGGATGAGTCTGCATTACTTCCACTGACGCCTTAATCGCCGTCAGGGGGCTGCGTAACTCATGAGATGCATCGGCTGTAAACTGTTTAAGTTGCTGAAAACTATGCTCAATGGGCTTCATCGACTGCCGAGTCAGCCACATACCGCCCACTCCAATCAGTCCTAACGCCAGAACACCTGCTACACCTGATCCCCAACGTAACTGGGTGAGGACAGCTTCCACAGACTCCGTGGATTCACTGGCGCGGACATAACCTTCGAGTTGTCGTTGTCCTTGGCTGTAACTGTACGCGGGAATCGTTAAGGTACGAATCTGCCCTTGTTCCCCTGTCTGGAATCCTTCTTGCAGGGGAAAAGTGGGTGAAAGGGTGCCAGAGATCGCTAATCGTTGCTTATCCGCGCCAAACCACTCCACACCTTGATCCGGTTTACTCAGATTCTGCCAGGGAATGTCGAGATCACCATCTCCATCTAAAGGGCGATAAGCTGGTTGATCAACGGCATCTTTATCCTGCTTAATCGCCACTAAACTATGAGCCGCCGCTTGGGCTAAATTGAGCAGACGTTTATCTAATTGCTGATAGAGACTATGGGCAAAAAATTCATAGACCACACCATTGGATATTACCCGAATTGCCACCATAACAATCAGATAAGAACCCAATAGACGCCAGCGCAAGGATTTAAACTGGGGGCTGACAGAGTTTTGATGCTTTACTTCGGAAAGAGGGCAAGGTTTTGAGTGTGTAGGAGCGGGTTTAGGGATTTTCTTTTGGCTATTAAGGGTAACGTTTTGGCGAAACCAACTCTGACTGAGTTTTGGATTTTGACCTTTCGCTTTACTCCTAGGTAACCTGGTTTTGAACCCAAATTTGGGTAAAAATTTATACATTTTTTCGCTCTGACCCTACGTCTTTCCCTTGGCTCATGCAAGCTTCAGCCGATACCCGATACCATAAACAGTTTGAATCAAATCCGGTGGAGCGCCGGCTGCTCTCAGTTTCTTGCGTAAGTCTTTGATATGAACCTTAACCGCTTCTTCTCCGGGTGGATCATCCCATGACCAAAGCTGCTCTAAAATAGCGCTACGACTCTGCACACGACCATGACTTCGTAACAGTAATTCCAGCAAACCATATTCCTTGGGTGTCAGATGCAGGGGTTGTTCAGCATAAGTCACTTGACAGGTATTCGGATCGAGGCTCAGACGTTCCCATTCAAGCACCGGGGGTAGGCTAGAATTACCTCGACGCAGTAATGCCCGAATGCGAGCGGTTAATTCGGGTAAGTCAAAGGGTTTCACCACATAATCATCCGCACCCGCATCTAATCCGATCACCTTATCATTGCTGGTGTCTTTAGCCGTCAGCATCAGCACCGGGGTCATTTTACCGGAACGTCGCAAGCGTTGACAAAAGCTAATTCCATCGAGTTTAGGTAGCATTACATCCAGCAGGATGAGTTTATAGCTGAATGCTTCGACAAAATCCCACCCCGCTTCGCCATCGGTAGCCATATCAACAATATAATGTTGGTCTTGCAGAGTTTCCGCCAGCGCTTTAGCAATGCGCTGATCATCCTCAACCAGCAGAATCCTCATGATTGTTCACTGCTATTTACGGGTAGATAGTTTCTATATTAACTTTTCACTTTAGAAGGCTTCGGCTATGCTTTTCCCTGTACTGTATCCGCCATAAATTCGGCTGACGCGATCGCGATCGCACACCCTGTTCCCTCAAACTTAATATCTTCAATCTTATCCTCGGTTGGATTAAGCTGTATCGTTAGTTCAATCGTGTCACCACACATCGGGTTATGTCCGCGATGATATCCATCAACAGGATCGGTTTTGCCTCGATTTCGAGGGTTCTTTGAGTGTTCTAGAATAATTTGCTGGTTGAGTCGTTGAGTCTTTGAGTCTTTGAGTATACCCAATTTAAAGGCATGACCGCTTGCAGCAGTGCCGTTCCCCTACAGGTAATGACTGGTATGCTGGTGGGCAATGCCCACCCTACTTCTACTTCCTTTCCCAGAGGAATTTCCGGATTTATCCCTATCGGACAACCGTTGCTAAGATAAGAGAGATTGAACTGAACCCAAACAGAACCAGTCTGTACAATCACAACTGAAACCTTCTCTAGGGGCAGGTTTAGTCAAATCGGGGCGGAAAAAAATGATTATCGTGAAACCCACCCCTACATTCGGAAAAACTCCTTCATCCCCATGTACATAGCAACGGAAAAATGCTGGATGTGGCTTACCCACTAGGGCTAAAAAAAAATCCCTAGCCCAAATCAGTGAGCCAGGGAACGTCAATCAGGGTGCATCTACCATTCCACTCTTCTGGAATAGGCGGGGTTGATCCGGAACAATCCTGGATCAGTTCCTCAATTTGAGTTCAGTAGCATCCGCCGCCGAAAAATTCCAGGGTTCTCAACAAGGGTTAATGTCTCGCCCCTCATCCATAAGGTCAAAAGGTCTCATTGAATACATGACTCGCGTCTGAGTCCCTAAACTCTATAAGGAAACTTTCATAGAATTAAATCAATCTATATCTAAAGACACTATGAATGCGATAAATATTGTAAACCCAGTAAAAACCCTTGACATTCAGCAAACTTGACCAGGCAATAGCAGTGGCACAGGAATTCCATATCTCTGTGACCCCTTTGGGGGATGACCAGCATCTAGTGCGGATTGAACGAGTCGCACCCGGGGTGCCTTTGGCAGAAGAACAAGTGCGTTGGCCCATGGATGAGTGGTTAACGCAAGCGAGACAACTGATGAATGATCCCCTTCTGGGCTTGTTACAAGGGGGGGCTGGCGGTATGGATGAGTTGTTTTTCTTGCCTAACTCCGATCAGCAAGTGCGTCAATCCTGCCAAAACTTGGTGGCGCTGGGTCAGGAACTCTATAATGCTTTATTTCAAGGGAGCTTGCGTGATAGCTGGATGATGGCACAAGCGATCGCGCAAAATCAACGCACTGTATTACGACTACGCCTGGGACTCAAAGGAAATCGCTTACCCCGCTTACCCTGGGAAGTTCTCCATGCAGGCGATCGCCCTTTGGCAACGGGGACGGATGTCGCCTTCTCCCGGTATCAACTCAGCACCGGGTTGATGCGACCAATTCATTCTCTCCCCCCTCAACCTAATCCTGTCCTGAAAATTCTTATGGTCATTGCTGGACCGAGTGACCAAGAGAGTTTAGAACTGGCACAGGAAGCAGCACATCTACAAGAAGAACTCAAAAACCGTTCTCGCCAAGAACCCCCGGCGATTCAACTCACCATTCTCGAACAACCGGGACGAGAACAACTTACCCAAGCTTTAGAACAAGGTCAATATCAAGTCTTCCATTATGCGGGTCACAGTAGTCTGGGGGATTCTGGCGGTGATGTTTATTTAGTGAGTAATAAAACCGGATTAACGGAAACCTTAAACGGTAATGACTTAGCCGGATTGCTGGCAAATAACGGCGTGCAATTAGCCGTATTTAATTCCTGTCGTGGCGCTTATACAGCCACCTCAGACCCCTTAGACAATGGCAAAGAGCGCAATTTAGCCGAAGCCTTGGTCAAGCGAGGTATTCCTGGGGTTTTGGCAATGGCAGAGCGAATTCCTGATGAAGTGGCACTCACCCTGACTCGCCTCCTGTATCGGAATCTCAATCAAGGCTATCCGATTGATCTGAGTCTGAGTCGAGCGCGACAGGGGCTAATTTCTGCCTATGGCTCTAACCAATTATATTGGGCGCTGCCTGTACTTTACCTGCATCCCGAATTTGATGGATTCCTCACCAACGTGGACGATGACTATCACCATCGGGAAGAACGATTACAGTTATCGGAACCACCAGATATGCCATTAGTCTCTGATGAAAGTGACGCTGAACTATTCACACAACAGATGTTAAACAGAACGAGGTTAGAGGATGAGGATGAGTTCCTGCTAGAGGAGAAACCTCCCCTAGCTAAGTATGAGTATCAACCGAGGCAAAATTGGCTCGATGAGACGCCCTCAGAGGAGACGCCCTCAGAAGATGAGGGGGATGATCCGTCTAGCTTTATTAAGAATTTACTCGAACAACTGGATAGTGAGCCGGAGATCGAGGAACCTAAATTACCTCCCCTAGATCCGAACCATCCCTCACCACCAGCGCCTGAAGAAAAGAATCAGGACGTACCCAACCCGCCGCCTCAGCAATCCCCTGTTTCCTCAGCCGCGCCAGCACCAACGTCTGTGCCAAAAACAGCAAGGCTGTCATCTGAGGATACGGTTAAGTCTAAACCTTCGCCAGCGCAACCGACTCAAAAGGGATGGCGTTCCTGGCTGGTTGCGCCTAAACTGTGGATTGGATTGGGGGTTGGTGCAGTTGCGATCGCACTATTAAGTTTTGCCCTGGTTTGGAACCGTCAGCCGCAACCTGATACGTTAATTACATCGCCTGATTCTCCTGTGCCGAGTCTACCCCAACCCTCAGACTCAGATCAGATCAACTTAGCGCAAGCCGAAACCAGTCGCGTCACCGCTTTCGCGATCGAACAATTGGGTCAGGGAAATATCGAAGCCGGAACGGAAGCGGTTGAAGCTTTACTCAATAGAGGTGCATTGTCTCAAGCCGATGCAGCGTTAAAGGCTGTTTCTCCCTCCCAATTGGATAATCCAACCATCAGTTTTTTGAGAGGACGTCTGGCTTGGCAGTCGCTTCAAACTGGGGATACAGACTATAATATCAGCGATGTGCGACGGTATTGGGAAACAGCAGTTAAAGCCCAACCTGACTTGGCTAAATATCACAATGCCCTTGGCTTTGCCTACTACGCAGAAGGAGATTTCGAGCGAGCTAACAATGCTTGGTTAGATGCTCTCACCTTAATTGAACAAGAGCAAATCGATGCAGATGTGGCGGGAAATGGGGCGAAAAAAGAAGCGTTAACAGCGTATGCGGGATTAGCTTTAGGATTCTGGAAATCTGCTCAACCACAGCCAGCCGAAAAGCGCACCAATCTTTTAAATGAATCGTTGAAACTGCGGAAAAAAGTGCTCCAAGATGACCCTGTGAATTTCCAGCCTGACGCCCTGAGTCAGAATTGGCTTTGGTCTGAGCAGGCGATCCAAGATTGGCGATCGCTGTTAGGAGAAACCCAATAAAATCGGCATGGGTGGGTTCCCAAAATTCGATAAAATATGCTGTGGTAATACCTGTATGAATAGAGCAACTATTACTCTGCCTTCTCGGATAAAATTGAGTATCGATTTAACCGATGATCAGTTCTTTGAGCTGTGTCAGAGAAACCGAGATTACCGATTTGAGCGGACAACATCAGGGGAATTACTAATCATGTCACCAACGGGTAGTGAAACGGGAAATCGCAATATTGAACTTGCCTATCAACTCCAAGCTTGGAGCCGTAAGAATAATTTAGGGATTGCCTTTGATTCATCGAGTGGCTTCAAACTTCCCAATGGTGCCGAGCGTTCCCCTGATGTCTCTTGGATACGCCGGGAACGATGGGAAGCGTTAACTCCGACACAACAAAAGAAATTTGCCCCGATTTGTCCAGATTTGGTCGTGGAATTGCGTTCGGAAACCGATTCGCTGAAAGAACTACAAGAAAAAATGAGAGAATATAGGGATAACGGGGCAAAATTGGGATGGTTAATTGACCGTAAAAATAAGCGAGTTGAGATTTATCGTCCAGGAGAGGATGTAGAAATTCTCAACTCTCCGGCTACTCTGTCAGGAGAAGATGTGTTGCCGGGATTTGTGTTGAATTTAAAGGGAATTATGTAGTAGAGACGTTCCGGTGGAACGTCTCCAGACTCCAGACAGTTTGTTTGTCTTCCCATATCGCCTTAATCTATTAGAGGAAAGGTATCAAGGGAAAATAGTAACCATGGCAAAAGTAATCGTGATTACAGGTGTCAGCCGGGGTTTAGGTCGAGCAATGACTGAGGGATTTATCGCTCAAGGACATACAGTTTTGGGTTGCGCTCGAAACGAGGCAGCAATCAAGGATCTCAATCAAGCCTTTGGTTCTCCCCATAATTTTACCGTGGTCGATATTGCCGATGAAGATCAGGTGATGGCTTGGGCAAAACTTCTCCTCAACGAGTACAGTCCGCCCGATTTACTCATTAATAATGCGGCAATTATTAATAACCTCGCCCCGTTGTGGGAAATTCCCAGCCAAGATTTTTCTGATCTGATTGATGTCAATATAAAGGGAGTCGCTAATGTGATTCGCTATTTTATCCCAGCCATGATTGACCGAGGCAGTGGTATTATTGTCAATCTGAGTTCGGGTTGGGGACGCTCAACCTCACCCCAAGTCTCCTCCTACTGTACCTCTAAATGGGCAATTGAAGGCATGACGCGATCGCTAGCTCAAGAATTACCCAAAGGAATGGCGGCGATTCCCCTAAGTCCCGGTATTATCCATACTGAGATGCTGGAAGTTTGCTATGGCGAAGCGGCGGCGTCTTATACGGCTATCCAAGATTGGAAGAAAAAAGCAGTTCCCTTCTTGCTGCAATTGACTCCTGCCGATAATGGTCAACCCTTAACTGTCCCCGCATGATATAATCAGAGATTCGACTCTGCGTTTGAGGCGAGACGGCAATTATCTCGCTTCAGCCTAAAAACAGCAGGTAGAGGAGAAAAACGGGAGCTATACAAAGTTTCACAAATAAAGCCTTGGGAAACCTCGCCCAAATCAGCTAAAATCGACTAATCATGTCAAATATTTGATAGTACGACGAAAGCAAAAAGGCGAGATTTTCTTGACTTAGCTATGGGGAAATTACCATTCAAGGCAAAGTCCTGGACTCTAAACCAGGGTTTAGTACAGCATCAAGAATCAGGGAGGATTGAAAAGTAGTGGATAACGTTTATAAACGCCACTCTTATAAGGCAAATTTTGATCAAGCCGAACGCTACCACACCCATTGGGATGAATATTTAATTATTCCGATTTGGGAGAGAAAAACAGGGCGTTGGACAGTAACGTGGCTAGAATCAGAACAGTTGCTCGAACCGACCATTATTGATCCCTTTGGCGGTTTTGATTTCCCCACAGCTCAAGCCGCGATATCGGCGGCAAAATCTCTCATTGATCATTGTTCAGATGTGGCGGCTCGGAATGCTTTAGAAGATAGGCTGATAGAAATTTTAGAAGGAAAGGGATGATATAATATCCGGTTGAATACTTACATATTGGTGGAGACAAAGCAAAAGGCAGAAGGGAAGTAGGAAGTTTGCACTGGATTCGCATTACTTTTCTACTCGACTTTATTTACCAAGCCATAGGCTGACGACGGTTAAAAAAGCCACCCGTGGGTCCATCATCGGGTAAAGTTGCCAGCCATACAGGGGTATCAGCACCTTGCTCAATGTTTAGCGGTGCAGCTTCAGAACCCATATCCGTTTTCACCCAACCCGGACAAGCCGAATTGATTAAAATATTGGTTCCTCGCAACTCCTTGGCAAGCAAAGCTGTAACCGCATTGAGAGCTGTTTTAGATAGTCTGTAGGTAGGAGTGAGAATATCATAATAAGGCGAACTTGGATCACTCATTTCCGCAAAAGAACCAAGGGTACTAGACATATTGACAATGCGACCATAATTTGATTCTTTCATCAAAGGAATGCAAGCTTGACACATTAGAAAAGCGCCATAAAGATTTGTTTGCAGGGTTTGCGAGAACGTATCAAAATCTACATCCAATACAGACGTTTTTCTATCGAGTAGCACCCCGGCATTGTTGACGAGGATATGCAGTTCGCCAAGTTCTTGTTTAAGCGAACTAATGGCATTGTGGATACTTTCACGACTGTTCATATCCAAAAGACAGAAATCTACGTCTAATCCTTCTTGCTTAAGTTTGTCGCAGGCTTCCCGCCCCTTGTTGGCATCTCTCGCTCCAAGAATAACGCGGATGCCTTTTTGGGCGAGTTGTTTACTAATTTCAAACCCTAATCCTTTATTGGCACCTGTCACTAAGGCAATTTTACGAGTATGATCTTCCATATCCTTGGACTCAGAGGTTTTCAGCAACTACTATCTGGAGGTTCAAACTAATTGTACCTGGGATAGACGCCAAGACTCTGCCAAAGCTTTCAAGATTAAATGGGATTAGTTTATCGGTTAATTCCCCGGCTCATTGGGGTTAAAATTATCTACAGAACAGGAGCAGGCTATGGAAACGCGACCTTTAGGAACTTCCGATATCAAAATCACACCGATTATAATGGGCACCTGGCAGGCGGGTAAAACCCACTGGGTGGGGATTGAAGACGCGGAAACGATTAAAGCTATCCGAGCCGCTTTTGACGCGGGTATCACGACGGTGGATACCGCAGAAATCTATGGTAATGGGCATTCGGAGCAGATTGTTGCCCAGGCATTATCCGATGTGCGAGATCAGGTGGTTTATGCCTCCAAAGTGTGGGTGGGGAATCTAAAATACGATAAAGTTATCGAAGCCTGCGATCGCTCTCTGAAAAATCTTCAGACGGACTATATTGACTTATACCAAATTCATTGGTACCCCGGCTCATTTAATACTGAGGTAGTACCGCTTGAGGAGACAATGAGCGCCTTGAACAAACTGAAGGAACAGGGCAAAATTCGAGCAATTGGTGTGTCTAATTTTTCCCACGCTCAGTTAGAAGAAGCAGCTCAGTATGGGAAGATTGACAGCTTACAACCGCCTTATTCCTTGTTTTGGCGTAAAGTCGAGCAGGATGCCCAACCCTACTGCATTGAGAATAATATCTCAATCTTGGCATACTCATCCCTCGCCCAAGGATTGCTCACAGGTAAATTTGGACCCGATCATCAATTAAGAGAAGGCGATCATCGTGCCAAAAATCGTCTGTTTCAAGGAGACAACTATAAACGAGCGCAGCAAGCTTTAGATAAACTGCGCCCAATTGCCGAACGTCATAATTGTAGTCTGGCTCAATTATCCTTAGCTTGGTTAATTGCCCAACCGCAAACGAATGCGATCGCGGGAGCGCGTCATGAGGGACAATCCTCTAGTAATGCTAAGGCGGCTGAGGTGAAGTTATCTCAAGAAGAACTGCAAGAAATTGACGCGATCGGACGTATTGTTACTGATCCCCTGGACGATAATCCCGTGATGTGGGATTGGAATTCATAACAGACCAATAATTAGGGCTTGCTGTACAAACTGGAAACCCTTATCAATCAAGGCTCAGCAAGCCCTACTTAGTGCAAGTCTCTTGTCCGCCATCTGTGTCAACTTAAGCTACAGCTCCCGGAGCTATGTAGAGGCGTTCCATGGTGCGTCTTCACCCTTCTTCGTTCACGGAATGCGGATCTGTAGGGGCGTGTTTTACCACTATCGTTTCTGAGCCAGCCCCGATTTGACTAAACCCGCTCCAATTTAACTTTCTAAGAAATAACATAACCTGTTTTACGTTTAATATAATCTAGAATCTTCTGATAACTCTCTGGATCAGTTTGCTCATTAATAATAATCGGAATTGAACTATCGGGTAACCAAAAGGTTAACTTGCCACTCGCCGCGTGAGAAAAGCTACTGATGCGGTTTAGATCAATTACATAATCACTGCGCTCATATCTAACTTGAATCCAAGATCCAGCTAGGGAATGAGCACAGACTTGTTTAATATACTCCAAAACTTGATGATACCCCTCTGGATCACCTTGCTGATTAATGATAATCTGGTGGGCACTATTCGGCAACCAGAAGATAATTTTGCCGTTGGGAGCGCAGGCAAACGCACTGATGCGATCTAAGTCAATCACATAATCACTGCGTTCATAATCAATTTGTATCCAGTACGCCACAAAACCTCCTCAAGCTATTGCGAGCTTTGAGTTATGAGTTGTGGATAATTTGGGTAAACTCATAACTCAAAATTCAAATCTCTAGGTCACGATACCTGCACTGGGGATTGCTGGATAATGGAAGCATTGGTTGGAGAAATTGCATCTTCACTCTGGCATTGCTCGATCGCAGCTTGCACAAATCCTTTAAACAAGGGGTGGGGCGTACTCGGTCGAGAGCTAAACTCTGGGTGAAACTGAGTCGCCAGGAAAAATGGATGATCGGGGTATTCAATGATTTCCACTAAGCGACCATCGGGGGATGTGCCACTAATCATATAACCTGTGTCTAAAAGCAGGTTACGATAGGCATTATTAAATTCATAGCGATGTCGGTGACGTTCATAAATCACCTCCTCCTCATAGAGTGAAGCAGCTAAGGTATTGGGCAGAATCCGACAAGGACACATCCCTAAGCGCATCGTACCCCCTAAGTCCACAACATCCTGCTGTTCGGGCAACAAGTTAATCACGGGATTCCGAGCATTGGGTACAAACTCAGCACTATGAGCATCCTCAAGCAGGGCAATATTTTGCGCCCACTCAATCACAGAACACTGCATTCCCAAGCATAAACCCAGGAAAGGAATTTTTTGGGTACGGGCATATTCAATTGCTGCTACTTTGCCATCGACGCCTCGGATACCAAAGCCTCCCGGAACAATGATCGCGTTGGCTCCCGCTAAAAACTTTTCCGCACCCTCGGTTTCAATATCTTCCGAACTTACCCAACGGATGTTGAATTCGCTCCCTAATGCGATCGCGGCGTGGCGCAATCCTTCGACAACGGATAAATAAGCATCACTCAACCGAATATACTTACCGACAATGGCAATTTCTACCTGATGGATGGGGCGATGCATACGTTCCACCAAGGTTTGCCACTGGCTTAAATCAGGTTCCCGTTGGGGGAGTTGTAATAAATCTAAGCTTTGGTTTGCCAGTCCTTCTTGTTCTAGAATCAGGGGGACTTCATAGATGCTATTGGCATCGGGAGAGGTAATCACGGATTCTACAGGCACATCGCAGAACTCCGAGAGTTTCTCTTTAATCCCTGGTTGCAGGGGGCGATCGCACCGACAAACTAAAATATCCGGTTGAATCCCAATCGAACGCAGTTCTTTCACCGAATGCTGAGTCGGCTTGGTTTTCATTTCACCGGCTGACGGAATCCAGGGTAGCAGGGTGACGTGCATATACAGCACATTATTGCGCCCCACATCCTTACGGAATTGACGAATCGCTTCCAAAAATGGTAAGGATTCAATATCCCCGACGGTTCCCCCAATTTCGGTAATTACCACATCCGGATTGGTATTTTTTGCCACCCGATGAATCCGTTCTTTAATCTCATTGGTAATATGGGGAATCACCTGAACCGTTCCCCCCATGTAGTCGCCGCGACGCTCTTTATTCAGAACCGCCTGATAGATTGATCCGGTGGTGACACTATTGAGGCGGGACATCAGCGTATCCGTAAACCGCTCATAATGTCCCAAGTCTAAATCCGTCTCCGCCCCATCTGCTGTGACAAAGACTTCCCCATGTTGAAAGGGACTCATAGTTCCTGGATCGACGTTAATATAGGGGTCTAGCTTAAGAATCGACACCGAATAGTCCCGTGATTTGAGCAATCGTCCTAAGCTAGCAGCAACGATACCCTTACCGATGCTAGATACAACCCCACCTGTTACAAAGACAAATTTAGCCATAGAATTTTTAAGTACGCCAGACTTTTCAAGATGCACCCCGTTAATTGTGCCACAGTCTTTTCAGATTGTTGGGAGTCGGGCTGGAGTGTGACGCCCTCAATCACTGATAAGAGTAATCTTCCCCTGACCGGTTATTGAAATTGCCATCACCCTGTACACCCAAACCAATGAAACTCGCTTCTCCTAATTTCAGACGCCACAAGTCACGCTGAGAACATCCTTTCTCCATTTTCTATGCACAACTCGTCTACGCTCTGCCCGATTAGTTTTTGGGATTCTTTTATCCTTTACGTTGAACATCCGCTCTCGTCTGGAATGTCCACCCCGAAAGCCTGACGCTTTTTTCGTCCTGCTTTTCTCCCCAAGCCCGATGAACTATACCTGACAATGCCCCTAGCCCCTCTCCCACTCAACGCTCATCCCTCTTCCCAAGCTAGACGACTTGCGATCGCTTCCGACTGGCAAGGTAACAAATTATCCGCATACCTTTACAAAAGTTGATGTTTCGTTATCTAATATATATAGTCACTGTACTCAACATAGCCCTAAACTCACTGCACAAGGAGAGCCTCTTCATCTCTACTTTATAAATCAGCTCTCAAATTTTACAGCTTCTTTACCAAAAATAGGGCGATTTTCCGTATACTCAACCTAAATATAGGGTGTTGTTTAGGTTGTTTATGAAAAAAGCTACTTTATTCTTCAAAGCTGCACTTCTAGGAACCACTTGTTTTCTAGTCTATGAATCGCCCCTACAGGCAGCTACCTTTTCAGACACTTCACCGTTTCATTTCACCACAGTCGTCAACAACGGTGATAACATTCCTGGCACTAATCGGTTATTTAACAGCTATAATCAACCCTCAGTCAATAGCAGTGGTCTTGTTGTCTTTCGTGCTCGCAGTCGAGGTGGACAAGGTGGGCAACCGAGTACTGGCATCTTTAGCCGTGATCTGCTCAATCTTGGTTCGATCGAAGCGATCGCAACACGGGGTTCTCTTGTACCTGAGCCGAACAACACCAGCGCCGAGTTTACCGAGTTTCCGTCTTTCCCGCGAATCGATATCGATTCTAGCATGACAGCGACCCGTGGACAATCTAACCCAGTATGGCAGGTTATCGATCCGGTCACGGGGGAAACAGTGACTCAGTTGGGGACTTCCGGAATTTACACCAATCCCATGGGAGAGCTGATCACGGGAGCTAGCCAGCTTGGTGAAGTGAGTGGATTTGACTACTTCAGCGTTCCAAGCAGTAGCCCCACTACGCGATTTGACCAGTTTCCTGGCGCACCTGCACCCACCGATGGCAGCACCATCGTCTTTAAGGGAAATTGGACGGATCAGGCAACAGGAGAAGGGAAGACGGGGGTTTATTTTCGGGATGTCTTGGCGAATGGTGGCACGAATTCCGTTGAGTTGATTGCCGATAGCAATACCGTTATCCCTGGTAACAATCCTACGGGCATTCTCTTTGGTTCAACAGCACCGCCGAGTGCCGCGAGGGGAAATGCTGTATTTCTCGGCGTTGATAATGAGGAATCGCCAACTTTGGGCGGTATCTATCAAGTATCGTTGCTTGAGCCGAGAACCCTTAATCCATTAGTGTCTCTTGGTGAAACTGCACCAGGTAGCAGTTTGCCCTTCACTCGATTGGGTGAGGCATTGTCCTTCGATGGAAATTATCTGGCATTTTGGGGAGCATTGGGTAGCGAGACGAAACCGATTACCCTATTTTGTCCGGAAGAGGGCAATCAAGCGCGGGTTGATTATTGCCAAAGCTTGTATCCCAATGGCTTTACCACTGAAGTCGCTGCTAACCAAGGTATTTTCCTCACGAATACCGAAACGCTAGAGACTCAGCTTATTGCCCAAACGGGTGAGGAAGGTTTCTCTGACTTTCTATTCTGGAATTTCTCCGGTCGTCCACCTGGGGTTGGTGAGGGTGAAGATGAGGAGGGTGACTTGGAACTGGCACGCTGGCGTTCCACAGCTTTTGTTACGGTTGATGGTTCGCAAATTGCTTTTAAAGGCAGCAAAGATTCCGGAATTGAAGGGATTTATGCTCTGTTGGGGCTAGATTCAGAGCTGTTAACTGTAGTGGATACCTCTATGCTCGGTGAGGTGTTAGATCCGGAAGCGACGGGTCTAACTATTTCTTCGGTTGGCATTGAGCGTGATGGCTATCGCGACGGCTGGTTGGCACTGACGGCTAGTATGGTAGGGGATGCGGAAGAAGATTCTTGGGCAGGAATTTATGTGACTCGCACAGCTACTGTTCCAGAACCCTCGTTTTCTCTATTGACAGGTGCGATCGTGTTCGCATTGGGTCTAAAATGCAAGCGCAAAAGTCGTCCTTGATAATCAATAATAGACTGGTTGAACTTAAACCCATTTAGGTTAAACGCCATGGTACAGTGGGAATCATTAAGACTCTAAACCAGCCAATGTACAGCCGATTTTCGGTACTCGTAATCCAGTAGCAAGACCCACAGGCAATAGTCTGTGGGTCTTGCTACTGGGGTTGTCATTGAGTAAATAACTCCTTAAAGATAAATGCCGTAATTTGCGGAAAACAAGCAGTAAGGGTGCTTTTTCCCGTAGAATTTATTAATAGCAGTATAGATAAATATTACGAAGATTAAGAGAACAATGGCAAAATTTTATTCAGAACTTCCCAACCATTTACAAACCTTCATCAAAGAACAATACATTTTCTTTACAGCCACAGCACCTCGACAGGGGCGGATTAATCTATCTCCCAAAGGGATGGACACGTTGCGCTGTCTTGATCCGAAAACCGTCGCTTATCTGGATTTAACAGGTAGTGGCAATGAAACGGCGGCTCATTTGCAGGACGATGGTAGACTAACGATCATGTTTTGCAGTTTTACCGATAAACCTCTAATATTACGCCTTTACGGTCAAGGGCGGGTAATTCGCCCCACTGATCCAGAATGGGAAACCTTTTATACCTACTTTAATCCCCTGCCAGGACAACGGCAAATTATCGTTTTGGGTATTGAATCAGCGCAAACCTCTTGTGGCTATGGTGTTCCCCTATATGAATTTATGGGTGAAAGAGAAACCCTGGTTGAATGGGCAGATAACAAGGGAGAACAGGGAATTTATGAATATTGGCAGGCGAAAAATATCCAAAGCATTGATGGATTACCCACTCATCTTTTATCCGATTGAAAAAGTAGGCAGGGTGTAGGGGCGGGTTTCACTACTATCGTTTTTTGCCCACCCTAATGTCACTAAACCCGCCCTGTCTAAATGACGAATGACGAATGACGAATGACGAATGACGAATGACGAATGACGAATGACGAATGACGAATGACGAATGACGAATGACGAATGACGAATGACGAATGACGAATGACGAATGACGAATGACGAATGACGAATAATAAATGAAAACCATCCTAGGATTGTCTGTATTAGCATCAGTCATGGCATCTCCAGCTTTGGCGGAACAGCCTCTTTTCCTGACGTATCCGTCTGACAATCATCAAACTACTGCGGAACAAATTTTCTTAATTGGAACAGCACCACCAGCAGAAGACGTGCGGGTCAATGGTCAAGTTATCCCCCGCAGTCCGGCTGGACATTTTGCGCCGAGTTTCCCCTTAAAATTGGGCAAAAATCGCTTTACTCTGCGCTATCAAAATCAGACCATTCAGATTAATGTAACTCGCATTGACCCGACGCCAAACGTGCCAACTGAGTTAAGTTTTGCCCAGGATTACCTCACCCCAAACGTGGATATTGCCAGATTACCTGGAGAACTAATCTGTTTTCGTGCGATCGCGCCGCCAAATGCTACGGTAACAGTGAACCTGGCAAATCAAACCATTCCGTTAATGGCTCAATCCCAGGATATCCAGTTACCGCCCAATTCCGCCGGATTAATTGACCAAAATCAGGCTGGTGTTCAATCGACGACGGGTGATTATCAGGGCTGTGCAACCGCAGAAATTGCGGCAAATTTAGGACAACCAAACTATCAATTAACCTTGAATGGGAAAACCATAAGTCAAGCTGCACCTGGACAGATTTCCATTCTCAACCCTGTTGAATTAGAGGTGGCTGAGGTGATTGTTGATGCAGGTGTAGCCCGAACCGGACCTAGTACCACCTATTCTCGCCTTACCCCCTTACCCAAAGGCGTCAGGGCGACGGTGACAGGGCGTGAAGGTGAATGGGTACGTTTAGATTATGGGGCGTGGATTAAAGCCGAAGAAGTGCGTATTGTTCCGAATACGGTTCCGCCAACCGCCGTGATTCGCAGTATCCGCGCCCGTCAGATTCCTGGGGCGACAGAAGTGGTGTTTCCGTTAAATACACCTGTACCTGTGACGGTTCAGCAAGGCGATCGCACGTTTACTTTAACGCTGCATAATACAACCGCCCAAACGGATGTGATTCGCTTGGATGATGACCCCCTGATTAAACGCCTAGATTGGCAACAAGTTACACCAACTCAGGTCAACTATACATTTAACTTGAAATCTGATCAACAATGGGGGTATGACCTGAGATATGACCAAACTAATCTGATTCTTACCTTACGTCATCCGCCAACTGTTCGCACTCAAAACGTAGAACTCAATCCTGAAAATGCTTTACAACCGTTAAAGGGAATTAAAATTCTTCTTGATCCGGGACATGGGGGGGCAGAATTAGGGGCGAGGGGACCAACAGGTTATCCGGAAAAAGATGTGAATTTAATTGTGTCGAAGTTACTGCGCGAACAACTTCAGAAAAAGGGTGCAACAGTTTATATGACACGGGAAACCGATCAGGCGGTGTCATTGGGCGATCGTGTAACCATGATTAACCAAGTTAAACCTGCGATCGCACTTTCGATTCATTACAACGCCCTCCCGGATGCAGGTGATGCGATAAATACCAAAGGGGTTGGTATGTTTTGGTATCATCCTCAGGCGCATAATTTAGCCATATTTTTGCAGGATTATCTCGTGAATCAGTTAGATCGTCCGGCTTATGGAGTGTTTTGGAATAATCTAGCACTGACTCGTCCTCATACCGCACCATCGGTGTTATTAGAACTGGGATTTATGATTAATCCAGAGGAATTTGAGTGGATTACGAATCCGCAACAACAACAGAGATTAGCGAGTGCGATCGCGGATGGGGTGACAGAATGGTTCCAGAATTCTCAATAGAGCCAAACAGGGGGAATTATTTGATTGATCCGGATGCAAAGTATAATTCAAACCCAAGATTCTAGGTTTGGTTTTGAGATATTCCAGATAATCAAGAATTTGCGCCAGAATGGGTTCTGGAGTAGATTCGATCGCGATGAGCAATTGTTCTTTTGTGGTGGTCATAAGTTGGTGGTATAGGAAATACAGCTGCTAGTACAATAACGCAAAAGGCTCGCCAAGAGCAGAAGGCGACAATGCTGCATAGCGATACCATTGTTAGTTGCGCTGGATAGAACAGAGGAACGTGACGTATTGACAAAGAGTCAACAGTAATAATATAATAGTAAGATTAAATTATTCTAATCGAGCCGAACTCTCTGCCTGCTCAAGATAAATCGAATCAGTTTAGCTTTTAGACTGTTGTAGCTGTAATTGCGTTTTTTAACTAACAAAATGCTGGCATTAAAACGAAAAACATTGAGGGATAAACCGCCCAGAAAGCGTTATCGAGTGGGTGCAATTGTCCTGACGGGAGTTGTCTGTGCCTTCGCGGTGTGGTGGACTCCGGTGCGAGCCCAAGACGCTGAAGCGGAAGAAACCACCACGGAACAAGTGGAAACTCCCACAGAGGTAGATCCTAGCACGGCAACTACGACGGCAGATCCCACCATTCCCGTAGAGGAATTGAGACTGTTGGTTCAACCCCTTACCCTAGCCGAACTGGAAATTGAGGCAGCTGCTTGGCTAGTGCTGCTCAAAGAAAAAGCCAAAGAAATTAGCGCCGCTGAAATTGCCATAAAACGGCAAAATTTAGCCATTGGCAAACAGGAAGAAGCCGCCAATGCGTTAGACGAAGCCAAGACAGCCCTTGCCGAAGCCGAGGAAGCTCAAGCCAATGCCAATCCTGGCTCTCCAGAATACGAAGAAGCGGCGAAAAAGGTAGAAGCAGCCAAAGAAAACCTGAAAGTGGCTCAAGACGCCACCGAGGAAGCTGCCGAAACGAAACAGAAGATTGAAGAAGACGAAACCTCAAGCAGCGCCCTGAAAAAAGCCGAGGAAACCGGGGAACTGGAGGCGGCAAAACAAGCAGTTGAGGATGCCAAGAAAGCACGGGAGGAGATGGAAGCCGGCTCGTTGGGCTATGAAGCCACGACGGAAAACATTGATACCCTAGAAGCCGCGATCAAAGACGTTGAGGATGCCAAAGAAGCCCAAGAGGGTACGATTCCTGACTCACCGGAACATAAAGAAGCAACTCAGCAACTTGAAACCAGCCTAGAAGCACTCAAAAAAGCAAGGGAAGCCATTGAAGGAGTGGATGCCCCTGAAGAGCAATCCTCGGAAAATCTCGATGAACTGACAGCCACTCTGGAAAACACGGAAGTAGACGTTGACGGAGAGGAAAAAGTCGCTGGACCGCCGGAAGTCGCGGAGAGTCAAGGGGAACTTCAAGAACAACAACAGCAGCTTGAAGAGGCAGGCACACAACTTGAAGAGAATGCCGAAGCCGATTCGGAAGAGAAAAATCAACTGGTGATTGCGGTTACCGAACTTCAAGAGGAACGAACTGCAATTATTGATCGCTTTAGCGTTATCCTGGACGAATTGGAGAAAAAAGGCGGCGATCCTGAGTTTTACCGTAAATATATTCAAGCCGTTAGTGGTGTTGAACTTGACATAACCGACACCGAAGGTTTAGGGCTACGGCTGCTCAACTGGTTCTCATCTGAAGAAGGTGGCTTACGCTGGGTCAATAATACGGGCAAGTTTTTAGGTGTTTTTATCGGCGTCGCGATCGCGTCTCAGGTCCTCGGTATCATTGTTAACCAAGCTTTTTTGCGATTGAGCCATATATCCCAACTGTTACGTAACTTCGTGGTTATCGTGATCCAGCGCGGTGGTATCCTGGTTGCCTTCCTACTCGCTCTAACTGCACTTGAAGTCAGCCTCGGTCCAATCCTCGCCCTGCTTGGGGGGGTGAGTTTCGTACTCGCCTTCGCACTGCAAAGTAACCTAGGAAATTTGGCAAGTGGCTTGATGATTATGGCGTACAAGCCCTTCGATGTTGGCGATGAAGTCAAAATCGGTGATTTGTGGTGTTACGTTGATTCAATCACCCTTGCCAATACAAGACTTAAAGGCTTTGGCGCTCAAATTTATACGGTTCCCAACAACACGATTTGGAGCAGTACCATTGAAAACCTGACCACCCAGGATATTCGTAAGGGTGGATTGAGTCTTAATATTTCCTTGGAAACTAACCTGCGCTGGGTCAAGGAAATTTTGTTGGAGATTGGAAAGTCACACCCCTTGACTCTAGACAATCCACCGCCGTCCATTTTTCCTTATAAAGGTAGTGACTATTATGTGATTATGGGGTTTAACTTTTGGACGAAAACTGAGGACTTTTGGACAGCTTATGAAGAGATACTCTACACGGTTCAGGAACGCTTGGACAAAGAAGGGATCTCAATCATACCCCAGCAAGATATTCGCATCCACCATGCTGCCACTAATGGCAAAACGCCAGAATTAGTTTCGCAAATGCCTGTGGAATCCTTAGAAACTCAACTCTCTAAGCCTGGTACTAAGTCATTCTTTGACCCTGAGTCATTGTTGGATGCTGAACCCTCCCTTGGCGTTGATCCGGATGGTCCAGATTAGAACCTAGCTTTTAGGTTTTAGGTAGGGCTTTTCCACCGAAGAGACGTTCCATCGGAACGTCTCTACTAATTTTGTAGCTGTACTCACGCCTCTGGCTCAATTCGAGCGGCTCGTAACTGTGCGATCAAGGTTTGAACTCGAAGTCGTTCTTGTTCAGCCCGTTGCTGCTCTTGTTCAGCCCGAAGGCGTTCTTGTTCAGCTCGAAGTCGTTCTTGTTCAGCCCGAAGTCGTTCTTGTTCAACCAATTCTACCCCCCAGGGTACAAGTTGCCCAGATTCATCCCACCACCGCAACCAATACCCCTGACGGTTTCCCTTCCTTCCTTGCCACACACCTAAAAATAAACCCAGTGCTTCTACCCAATAGCGGTTCTGTTGTGGCGGCTGCAAGACATAATGTCCAGCATCATTGAGC
>NZ_JAVJNP010000078.1:0-18665 GCF_040217205.1 Coleofasciculus sp. A1-SPW-01
CGGCGAAACCTATAGCCGTAACCCCGTTACTGTTGAAAATAGTGAGACCGCCGAAGACAATAGTGGTACAGAGACGGTAGATAACAACACCGACAATACAGATCCGACGGAGACAGAGAACGCCAACACCGATACCTCTAACGATGGCGACGAAACCTATAGTCGTAATCCTAATCCGGATACTCCTGACAATAGCGATACCGCCGAAGACAATAGTGGTACAGAGACGGTAGATAACAACACCGATAATACAGATCCGACGGAGACAGAGAACGCTAACACCGATACCTCTAACGATGGCGACGAAACCTATAGTCGTAATCCTAATCCGGATACTCCTGACAATAGCGATACCGTGAATAACGGTGGCTCGAACCCTACCGACAGCGGCGATAATTCCAATGTCGCCAACGGTAATTCCAATACCCCTGAATCCTCTGGACAAGACACCACAGCCGCAAACAACGGTAATGGAACCCCCAGTGAGACGCCTCAACAGCAGGCTTCAAACCAGGAAGAATCATCAACATCGTCAGAAACGGATAATGTTAGCGATCGCGTGGATCAACTTGAAGCTGCTTTTACCCAAGAATTCCAAACCTATCTCCAACAACAATTTGTAACCAAACAGCTAAATCTACAAGATATCACTGAACGGACTCGCGACATCGAACAAGTCACCGGCTTGAAAACCGCTGTGATTTATGTCAGCTTTGTCCCTCAACCCATGAACTCAGAAGCTAATGCTTGTCAAGCAGAGTCTGCGCCAGCCATGGATCGCCGATTTGGTTATACCCCCTCAGCATCAAGCAATTGCTCACCAGAAGACAATCAACAGCTAGAATTGGTACTGATTACTGCCGATGGTGAAGCCATTCAACGTCGAGTTCCTAATGCGATTCGGGCTAAGGTTTTAGCAGAGACTCAAAAGTTTCAGCGGACACTTAGCGATCGTCGTAACCTCGGATCAACGAACTACCTGGATTCAGCTCAGCAACTCTACCAATGGTTAATCGAACCCTTAGCGGACGATTTAGAAGCACGCCAAATCCAAGGGTTAATGTTTGCCATGGATTCCGGGTTGCGATCGCTCCCCATCGCCGCCCTTCACGATGGAGACAACTTCTTAATCGAGAACTATAGTGTCAACTTGATTCCCAGCTTCAGTTTAATGCAAGCTCGCAATCCCGACATTCGCTTGCGTCCAGTTCTAGCGATGGGGGCGTCGAAATTCCTCGATTTACAAGAGTTACCTTATGTCCCCCTAGAATTAGCCACAATTACTGAATACCTGTGGAAAGGCAAAGCATTTCTCAATGAGACGTTCACCTTCCAGAATCTGCAAGAACAAATCAGCCAGAATGAATTTGGTATCATCCATCTAGCCACTCACGCCGAATTCAAACCAGGTAATCCAGAGAATTCTTACATTCAACTGTGGAATCGCAAACTCCGGCTGAATGAACTCAAGGAATTAGGCTTATCTGATTCCGCTATCGATTTATTAGTCCTCAGTGCTTGCCGAACTGCCCTCGGTAATCAAGAGGCTGAATTAGGTTTTGCTGGCTCAGCATTACAAGCAGGTGTTGATTCTACCTTGGCTACTCTATGGTACGTCAGTGATGAAGGGGCATTAGGTGTCACCACTGAATTTTATCGTCAGTTAAGCCAAGTTCCGATTAAAAGTGAGGCATTACGCCGAGCGCAACTTGCCATGATTCGCGGCGAAGTTAGTATTGCTAACGGTCAATTAAATTATGGAGATAAGAGCATAACTTTACCCCCAGAAATGGCAGAACTCGCCAAGACCAAAAATCTCAACTTCTCGCATCCGTACTACTGGGCACCTTTTACCTTGATTGGTAATCCTCAGTAGATAAGTGGGGAAGATAGAGGAAGCAATGTAGAGACGTGCCATGGCGCGTCTGGAATCGGGGGAAGATGGGGAAGAAAAATTAAATTAGAGCTTATCCGAGCAGTAGTAATTTTCCTTCTATCCTCTATTCTCTATCCACTGCCTTATTTTTGATGTTTCTCGTAAGCCTCAACAATGCGCTGAACCAGAGGATTACGAACCACATCTTGAGTGGAAAGTTCGCAAAACGCAATCCCATCAACGGGGCGGAGAATTTTTTGCGCCACTCCTAATCCTGAATCTTGATTCGGTGGTAAATCGGTTTGAGTAACATCTCCAGTCACCACCATCCGAGAACCAAACCCCAAGCGAGTTAAGACCATTTTCATCTGGGCTGGGGTGGTATTTTGGGCTTCATCCACAATTACAAACGCATTATTCAGGGTTCGTCCGCGCATATAGGCTAAGGGTGCGACTTCAATAATTCCCCGTTCCATTAAATTGGGAATTTTCTCCCCATCAATTAGTTCATATAAAGCATCATAAAGCGGACGTAAAAACGGATTGACTTTCTGCTGTAAATCTCCCGGCAAAAATCCTAACTTTTCCCCCGCTTCTACAGCCGGTCGGGTTAAAATAAGGCGTTCATACTCATTTGCCAGTAATGCCCGAGTTGCCAATACCACCGCCAAAAAGGTTTTCCCGGTTCCCGCCGGTCCAATACAAAACGTCAAATCATGAGTAAGAACCGCTTTAACGTATTGGCGCTGGCGAAACGTCTTGGCGCGAATCACATCACCGCGACGGGTACGCGCCAGTACATCTTGATGTAAATCCTGGAGTTCATCCTCACGGTGGGTATCCAAAGCCTGAAACGCGGTGCGAATATCCGCCTCTTCAATCCGTCTACCCTCCAGCCAAAACGGTTTAAGCGATCGCACCACAGACGAGACGCGCTCAACTTGTTTTTGAGTCCCCGAAATGAGCAACTCCTGTCCCCTTAATACCAGACTCGCGCCAGTGCGTTGAGAGAGCAACTTCAGATTACTCTCGCGATCGCCCGCCAGTACCATAGCACTCTGGACACTCGGTAATTCAATTGTTTTAGATACTTCACTCAAGGTTTATCATCAGTTATCAGTGAGCAGTTATCAGCCAGTAGGGTGGTAGGGTGTGTTAGCGAAGCGTAACGCACCTTAACCAGTATATCGGGTGTGGCTGCGTAAGTCTTGCAACTATTAGCAGGCAGGGAAAACAAAGGACAAATGACAAATGACCAATGACAAATCAAGAACGAGGCTTAGAGTTAGGTTTAGGCAAGGGTAAGCGTCGAGGCGAACCTTTCCTCCCCTGGGATCTACTCCCGGAAGGGGCTTCACGGCGGGATGTGCCACCCGACTCATCATAGATATCCAAATAGACCGATTCACCAGCAATCTTAGCCACCCCTTGGATAACGGTGCGAATTGCCTGAATATTACGACCGCCTCGACCAAAGACTCGCCCCTTGTCCTCTCCGTCAAACGCCAGCCGAATCCAGACCCGACTATTAGCATGGGCGCGTTCGCAGTCTAAACTCAGCGACGTGGAAGACTCTAAAAACGGCTCAACTAAAAATCGCACCAGACTCCCATAATCCGGACTGGTTTTCTGCCCAGGTTCAGACACTGGCTTGTTGTTCAAGGACATTGGCTTTCTTGAGAATGCTGCGAACGGTATCCGTGGGCTGCGCTCCGTTTTTCAGCCACTTGGCAATAGCGGGGGCATTCAGCGTCGTTTGATCAGTTCTGGGATTGTAGAACCCCAACTCCTCCAAAGGACGCCCATCCCGACGGGTACTACTCTCAATCGCTACAATGCGATAACTCACTTCACGCTTTTTGCCGAATCGTTTTAATCGAATTTTGACCATAGTTTCCAATAACTCACCTGTTTGATTTTAAGCGATAATTATAGATTTAGGGGAAATGGGGATTCGTCATTCGTCATTCGTCATTTGTTGACTTCCCCAGCTCCCCCAGCTTCCCCAGCTCCCCCAGCTCCCCCAGCTCCCCCTACACCCTTATCTTCTCAAAGCTGACCAAACCCCTTCTTCTTCTTCGCCTTTTTCTTCTTCTTTGTCGGACCGCTACCGCGCCAACCCTGTGAGGCACGATTGCCCATCCCGCCACCAAACATATCACCCATACCACCCATTCCGCCCATTCCGCCCATTCCGGGAAGTCCGCCCATTTGACCTTGACCCATCTGCTTCATCAGCGATCGCATCTTGGTAAACTCACTAATTAGACTGCTCACCTCACGCTCACTATGCCCTGAACCCCTGGCAATACGGCGGCGGCGACTGGGAGAACCAGCCAGCAAATCCGGATTGCGGCGTTCCTCAGCCGTCATCGAATTAATCATCGCTTCCGTTTGCTTGAGTTTGCCTTCCCCTTTTTCCAGTTGATCCGAACTCAGCTTACCCATTCCTGGCATCAGCTTCATCAACCCACCCAGGGAACCCATATTTTTCAACAGCCGCATTTGCTTCAAGAAATCGCTGAAGTCAAACTGAGCATTGAGCATTTTCTCCTGCATCTGGGCGGCGTCAGCCATGTCAATTTCTTCTTGGGCTTTTTCCACCAGCGTCAGCACATCGCCCATACCCAGAATCCGGGATGCCATGCGATCGGGATAAAATGGCTGTAGTGCCTCTACCTTTTCACCCACACCGACAAATTTAATCGGCTGACCCGATACCTGGCGCACAGACAAGGCTGCACCCCCTCTCGTATCGCCATCCAGCTTGGTCAGAATTGCCCCTGTAATCCCAATTTGTTGATTAAACGTATGGGTTAGGGTTGCCGCCTCTTGACCCGTCATCGCGTCAACAACCAGCAGCACCTCGTCGGGTTTAACATTGTCCTTGATCTGGGCAAGTTCTGCCATCATCTCGGCGTCGATTTGTAATCGTCCCGCCGTATCGATAATTACAGTATCAACACCCGTTTCTTTGGCATGGGCAACCCCCTGACGGGCAATCTCTACGGGGTTAGTATCCGTCCCCATTTCAAAAACAGGGATATTAATCTGTTCACCCAACGTCACCAACTGGTCAATCGCCGCAGGGCGATAAACGTCCGTCGCCACCATCAAGCAACTGCGGTTTTCCTTCCCCAGGTGTAGGGCTAACTTAGCCGTCGCCGTAGTTTTCCCGGTTCCCTGCAACCCTGCCATCAGCACGATAGTGGGCGATGTATCTGCCTTAGCCAAGGGGACATTACTTTCCCCCATCACCTGCACCAGTTCATCGTAGACAATCTTGATAAACTGTTGGTCAGGGCGGACGCCAGCGATAACATCAGCGCCCATTGCCGTCGTTTCAACATCAGCAACAAATTTTTTGACAACTTGCAGGTTCACATCTGCCGACAGCAAAGCCCGACGCACCTCTTTCAGGGCGTCTTGAATATTGGCTTGAGATATCTTGTCTTGACCGCGTAGTTTCTTCCAGGCGTCTTCTAAGCGTTCGGCGAGAGCATCAAACATAGTTAACGTTAGTCTAAAAGTTTAGTGTTACGAGAGATAGGGTCGGATTGCCGTGACTTCTTACACAATAACGCTTTAGGGGCTTTTTCTACCAGTTCTCGACCTCTGGATTGTGCGATCGCGGTTTTCACCGATTTAAGAATTATAATTTCCTGACTGAATGGGATCGCCTGGTGGTGGATGTCGTCCTAGGATTTGACGACGAGCAGGCATTGTTTATATATCCGATTGATTCTGACTTAAATAAAGATTGCGAACAGTCCGATTGACAAAGCTGAGATAATCATCGATTTCTTCATCCAAATCCAGTTCTTGTTCTTCTTCAGAACTTAGCGAATAGTTTTGTTGTTTCTCTAAAAGTGCCTCTATCCGTTCTTGAACGGTACTAGAAGCGCGAAACAGAGGGATTCCTTCAACCAATTCAATACGGACAGCACCTTCAATTGGAAACGTATTGGGTGAATTTTGCAGTTTAGGTAAAAGTAGCATAATTTGGGATTGTCTCGAATTTACAAATAGTGTTCTTAAATTTATTTTATGGGCAATCCGGAATAGCCGGAACATTATCCCGTGGAAATAACTCAACCTTCCATCCGGGTTGTCCCCACCAGACAACACGTTCTCCTGACTCAATCCAAAAGTAAAGGCGTTAGATGATGCCATCCTCAAAAATTAGCTGAGGATAGTCTGGATAATCAGTTAAACGATAACTATTAATCTATACCAAACTCTATAAAATTTGATTTACACTGACCAACAATTCCATTGTCTATTAGACCTATATGTAATTTTTCTTTATCACAATTTCCTGTTAGATTCGGATAATTTACGACGAAATTTGTCACAAATTGCAACTGATTTCCTGCGTTTTTCTTGTGGATTATAGCCAATTCAAATTCAGGGTTAATTCGGAGAGCTTCATTGTATGCGGCAATAGCTTTTCGGTAATTTTCTTGAAAAACTGACCATTGCGCTAAACCCGTGCCATATTGTAGTACAACACCTAAATGATACCAAGCTTGATAGTAGTTAGGGTTGAGTTCAATTGCTTTTTTGAATGCCAATATAGCTTCTTCGTTATTTGAAAATCCAAAGAACAGTACATTGCCTATTTCATCCCAGATTTCTGGAGCTACTTCATTCTGAATCCTTGGATGGCGTTGGCTAAATATTAGAGCTTCTTCTAAAATATCAAGACTTTCTTGATACCAATGCAATCTTCTTAAGCTTTTTCCTTTTTTGAGCCATGCTTGCAAATTTTTATCATTTATTTGAATTGCTTGGTCATAAGATTCTAACGCTTTTTCATATTCCTCAAAGTAAAAGAAACCATCACCGCGCTTAATTAAAGCTGCATAGCTACTTTGATCTAGACTGGCTATATTAAAGGCAGCAAGCGCTTCTTCATGACGTCCCAATGCTTCCAAGGCTTGTCCTTTACCATACCAAGCTTGATAGTAGGCATCATGACTATAATTTTCTATTGCTTGCTCAAAGGAAGTAAGTGCTTCCTCATAGCGTCCTAATTCATACAATACTACACCTCGCCAGTGCCAAGCCGTGTGGTAGTCTGGATCAATTTTGGTTGCTTCTTCTAGCGAATTCAGTCCTTGCCCCAATTTTTCTAAGTGCTGACTGAGTAAAAACCCTCTTGCATACCAAGCAATCCGATAGTCAGGATTAATTTTGATAATTTTATTAAAACATTCAAGTGATTCTATATAACGCCTTAATCGATATAAACGATTACCTCGTTGAGCTAACTCTTCAATTGAAATAGAGTTATCTATAGGACATGGCGATACTGAACCTCCTGATAAATTTTCAATATCCTTTGGTGAAAATTGGTTAGCAGGATAATGTGTTCTATCTGGTGGTTCTAAGGAAGCTAAGGAAGCTGCTGTTACGCCTAGTGCTGTGAACGTGCTTACTTCCTGCTCTAAAAATTCATGAATAGGAATACCCAAACTGTAACCAAACTCGATATTATCTTTACTATCTGCCTCAGTCTGTCCATGAATTCCAATTACTCGTCCATCAGCATCTAAAACTGGACCACCGCTCATTCCTTTTTGGGTTGCATTTGTATACAAAAGCTCATAACCACCATCAAAAGGGTTTTGTGCTGTAGAAAAGGCAGCTTCCTTATCTAAAAGTAATCCAAGAGTCAATACAGGTTCACCAGGCTGAGAAACGTCCATGGGGTATCCAGCAACGACAACAGGTTGATCCCTTTGTGAAATCTTACTTGTTGAGTCATTGTCAAGTATCGTAACTTTCTCTTCTTTATCGAAAATTGTAGCAATTTTGTAGCGCTTTTTACTGATAAACGGTACGATAGCCAAGTCTACACCGTCGAGTGGAACAATACTTGCATCATTAATCTCATAAGATGAACTGCCATCAGGAGCAATAACTTCATAGGAAGGTGAATCAGGTTTCTTAGAGACGACATGCTTCGCGGTTAAAATGAAATGTGTGTCACCACTCCTAGCAATAATTACTCCAGAACCATGATTTTTACCGCTCTCCCGAATTAACACAGTAATCTCTTTCGCCGTATTCCTAATGTCTTCGGCTGTTGCTGCCACGGTAATTTTAGGCTGAACCATTACAATGGTGGCTGCGATACCGATGATTGCTGCTGGAAACTGATAAGGAAAAGTCATTCATGCACCTCAATTAAAGTTTGTAGTCGTTTTTTACGTCATTTTTGAGTTGTACTCATAAAACTGTTTTGCCGATCACTTTGTTCATCAAAAAGCGGTGACAATACTAAACTTGACTTTAATGATTCCGGAACTAGCTCGACAAAAGTCTGCATGGGAATTGCCCAACTCAGACGACGCATTTGCTGCTGTACTTCTGTTGAAGGTACAGAGCCATCTTTGAAAACATAAGGATTTCCCCAAAGAGGATACTTATCCATACCATTGACACCTATAAGCTTACCCTGATAATTAAGCAAAGGTCCCCCGCTCATCCCCTTTTCCACCCGATTGGTATACCCGATTTGATAACCTCCCTCAAAGGCTTGCTCAGGTAAAAGAGAGATTTGCCCAGTTGTGTATACAAACCCTTTAGGGTTTGATGGTTTAGCTTCTGAGGAAAATCCTGCGGCAAACACTTGATCACCTACTGTTAACGTATATGAAGTATCTAGAGAGGCGACTGGGTAAGACTCATCGGTACTCTGAAATTGTAATAGGGCTAAATCATTACCGTTGAGGTGGACAGTCTGTAACCAATTGGCTCGATAGAGATGACCATCAGGAGTCTGAATCCGATGAGCGTCTCCTTCTACCAGTATATGTTCAGTCGTTAAAACTGTATAGATCAGCCCTTGCTTGTATAAGATAACCCCTGAACCCCAGGTATCTTGTGACAAGACTTTAACGGTAAAAGTTTGGGCTAAATCATCCAGTTGCTTTACAGATAGGGTGTCTTGCTTTTGTCCAATTTGGATGGAAAAGACATCTCTAGGATTAGAAAAACTGACATTCAGGATGACTACTGATAGAGTAATCAATAGACTCCCAGTACAGATAACCATGATGAGTAAGTACCAATTCATTTTGGCTGCATTAGCCATGGATTTACTGCTCTAATAGAGGGGTGTTCCCATTTTCAGGTGAAAGGTCTCTGAGGTATTGCTTTAAATTAAAGTAAACTGGATTTGACCCAGCTTGAGATATCGGACTTCCAACATATCGAGAAAGGTTGTTTAACTGCTGAATAATCCGACTGGCATCCGCCCTCGACTTCAGCGTAAATAGTACGGCTTCACAACCACTGTATCGATCCCTACTGGCACAGAGGACGGGAGAATTACTGGCTGGGTCAAGCATAATATAATCCATTCCCTGTTCTATGATATAAGTTTGAAACCTGGGAGATATAATTTGACAGCGATCTCTAGGGGTATGACCTCCGAGAGTTGATACCCACAAAATCAGGGGGTAAGTTCTCTCGGGATTTTGCACCATGGTCGCGTCTACTCCGTTATGTTTGCCACAATACATTGTGATATCGCCAGCTTGAGTATTTCCAATCTGGCTAAGAGTCACAGTTGCACCGAATCCAATTAGGAGTGCAATCAGTAGTCTATTCATCAATCGGTTTTTCATAATCCTCTTCTCGCTTAGATTCAAGGTATAGCTAGAACAAAAGTATCACTGCCTATCGGTCATATTCATCGCAAAGATAGCGATCGCTGCCACTAATATTTTGATTCGTTTTCAAGTAGTCGTGCAACCAATTACAAGTGCGTACCAGTAAATCATCAAGATTCAGGTTCCATAGGATTACCTCATCTCCCCCACTGCTGGAAATTATGGTCTTATTGTCGGGACTGAAACTTACATTATTGAAAGCTTTTCCTTGTCCCTGAAGGGTTTTGAGTAAAATACCATCTCGGTTCCAGAGTCTTATGGTTTTGTCCTCACTCGCTGAAGCGAGGATTTGACCATCTGAACTGAAACTCACTCGATTCACCCAATTGCTGTGTCCCGACAATGTTTTGAGCCAAGTGCCATCTTGATTCCAGAGTTTGATCGTATTGTCGGCACTAGCGGAGGCAATGGTTTGACCATCGGGACTAAAACTGACGCTGAGTACACCAGCGCTATGTGCTGGAATCGTTTTCAGCAATGTGCCATTTAGCCTCCAAAGCTTAATCGTATGATCAGCACTAACGGAGGCAATTGTTTTATTATCGGGACTGAAACTCACACTATACACTTGATCTGTATGTCCCTTTAGACTGTTGACCAAGTGACCGTCTAAAGTCCAAAGTTTGACCGTTTTATCTGCACCAGCAGAAGCAATGGTTTGTCCATTGGGACTAAAACTCACGCTCCAAACACTACTCTTATGCCCCTGTAACGTTTTGAGCAAGGAACCGTTTCTACTCCAGAGTTTAACTGTTTTATCGGCACTAGCAGAAGCAATGGTTTGTCCATCAGGACTAAAGCTCACACTATAAACTTGATCCGTATGTCCTGGGAGAGTTTTCAGTAACTCACCGGACTGACTCCAGAGTTTAATGGTGTTGTTTCGACTAGCAGACGCAATCATCTGCCCATCAGGACTAAAACTTGCATCCCAAGCCACCTCTCCTGGAAGGGTTTGGATAGAATTGCGATCGCGATTCCAGAATTTGACGGTATTATCCTGACTAGCAGAAGCAATTGTCTGTCCATCGGGACTAAAATTTACGCTTAAAACACTATCTGTATGCCCTTGTAGAGTTTTGAGCAACTTGCCTTCCAGACTCCAGAGTTTAACCGTTTTATCGGCACTAGCAGAAGCTATTGTCCTGCCATCAGGGCTAAATCTGACGCTCCAAACAAAACTACTATGTCCAGGTAAAGTCTTGAGTATTTTTCCTTCTAAGTCCCAAAGTTTAACCGTTTGATCGGCACCAGCAGAAGCAATGGTCTGTCCATCGGGACTGAAAGCCACCGTAAAAACACTATTCCTATGCCCTTCAAGCGTTTTGACAAGACGACCCTCTAAACTCCAGAGTTTGATAGTATTATCCTGACTAGCTGAGGCAATGGTTTGTCCATCGGGACTGAAACTTACACTCCATACCAGATCGCTATGCCCTTGTAATGTTTTGAATAATGTTCCATCATGGCTCCAAAGTTTGACCGTATTATCCGCACTGGCAGAAGCAATGGTCTTGCCATCAGGACTGAAACGAACAAATCTGACACTATCACCATGTCCCTGAATAACTTTGAGTAGAATTCCATCACGACTCCAAAGCTTAATTGTATGATCAGCACTAGCGGAGGCAATTGTTTTCCCGTCAGGGCTAAAACTGACACTATTAACCTGACCGCTATCTTCTGGGAAAGTGTTGAGCAATGTTCCATCACGTCTCCAGAGTTTAATTGTTTTATCAGCGCTAGCAGAAGCAAGAGTCTGTCCATCAGGACTAAAACTTAAGTCAGACACACTGTCACTATGTCCCTGTAACCGATTACGCTCTTGAATTTCAGAAAACGCCTGATGCAATGATGTTACAACCCGAATTCGAGTATCAGGAGTGACATCAACTACCTCTTTGAGTTGGATTCCTGCCCTCAAACTTGCTATTAGTGCCTCCAACGTGTTACCTGAAAGCAAGAGTGCCTCAGAAGATGTACTCATGGTATTAAGTTGGGCATCTTGTTCGGCAATATTCGCTCTTTTTATTTGATGTTTTACATAGTTCGTTGTCCATCCCACTACGGTTACTGATGTAACCAAGATTAGAGTCAGTCCAATACTACCTGCACGAAGAATCTGTGTTGTTTTATTTTGCAATTCGGCTGAACGGCGTTCGGCTTTAATTCGATCTTCAGCTAACTCTCGTTTTTCTTGAGCTTGGCTAGTATCCAGAAATTGTTCATCCTCATAACTCAAGCTTTTATTAACTTTCCATGCCAATGCTTCTTGCAATTTTTTGCCCCGCAACAATCGTGATTCGTCTTGGCAATTAGTAGCTAACCAAGCCGTTATATCCTCAGAGTAAGGTCGCAAATTGGCTAAAACATGATTTACCCAACTCTGGTTAAAAACTTCTTGGTAGATTCGATTGTAAACTCTTAGCCTACTCTGCTGTTTAACCACCAAACCGGACAGTTGCAATTCCATTTGTTTGTTATCATTAGCGACAATCTCTTCCTGTCGCAAAATCTTCTGGTACAACCCCAACAGTCGCCCAGCAGTTTTTTTATTGCTCAGGATACGATCGCGGATTGTCCTCAAATGTTCTGGATTGTCCTGAGATTCCCAGTTTTCAACGATGTGCGATCGCACCAACTTTTCCACCCACTCTTTCTCTGACTCTCCTGGCTTGAAAGAATGTTGGGATTCTCCACAAGCATCATAAACAATTTGACAAAGCTTTTGGGTAAGAAATGGCTGTCCTCCTGTCCAACTCAAAACTTCTTTTAAAATCTCATGGGGATGATCCACTCTACCGACTAATCCCTCAGCTAATGGTTGTGCTTCATCTAATTCAAAACCACATAATTCGATTCCACAACCAATGTTAAATGGTGTGCGATTTTTGTCCCGAATAAAATCTGAAGGCGTGACTACACCTAGTAAGCAGAACGTCAACCGTTTATAAGCGGGATTGTCAACCCGTTGATTGTAACACCCCCGAATTAAAGCAAAAAAATCATCGGTTGAGAAGTTTAAACTAATTACCGTATCAACTTCATCAATAAAAATAACAATATTTTCCGCTACTTTAGCCAATAAAAATTCTTCTAAAAAAATACCCAATTGCTGCACAGCGGATAACGATTCATGCTCTTTCCACCAAGTTCTTGGGTTAATCTTATCCGATAGCTCAAGTTTTCTGACTAAATCGTAAAATATTCCTTTGTACCAATTAGATTGGGTGACATTATCACTGCCAATTGTTATCAAGTCAATTGACGCACATTTTACCCCTTCTTTTTTCAATTTTTCCATAGTTTGCACCCGCAAGCTAGACTTTCCCATTTGCCGCGAGTTCAACACATAGCAAAATTTACCAGCCTTTAACGCCTGATAAAGGTCTTCATCTGCTTGACGCATTACATAACTGGGAGCATCAGCGGCTAAACTGCCACCAAATTGATATTCGTAATTAGTCATTGATCATTTGTCCTTCGTAGTAGTGGACACTCTATTGCTTTAAAGTACATAAAAATTGGATTTTGTTGGGTTTCTTTCGTCAACCCAACTTACAACCTAAAATGATGGAATAGATTATAACTATTACTCCCCTCTCCCCACGGTGGGAGAGGGGCTGGGGGTGAGGGGGTTTCTGGCTTAAATTGACACCAATGACATTTATGCGCCCCTACTATTTCATTAAATTTGCTGTGCCACGCCACTCTAATTACACCGTATTGTTGATAACACTTTCTATTGACTTAGTAATTGACTCAACCGTTTTAAAATCCTAAGTACCGTATAAATGTCATCTCCGCGTCTGAGCGAAAATGGATAGGACTCAGCATATCTTGGTCTATCCTGTTTAATCAGCTTCAAAAAAATAAAATCCATACCGTTTGTAACCAATCCAAATGCAGGTTGGTTAGGATTAGGATGACCCAGCATATAAGTCAAAGCTTGTGGTATCCCGGCATCTAAGGAATATTTTGCCCCTTTTGCCTCAATTACCAGTATCCAAAACTCAGGGGTAAAAACCAAAAGGTCAAGACGCCCTTTAATTATCAGTTCCTCATCCTCCGAGGCAATTTCTACCTCCTTCTCAGCCGCAAGATAAAACGGCGGACGATAAAATCCTGCTAGTTTCAATAAGGGTGACAAAACCACAAGTTTAACAATGGGTTCAAGGATGGTATATCGAGATAAGTGGAGATAGTCTCCTTTAACTTCATCTAAAGATTGCTCTTCTGAATCCGTGAGTTCAGGTAAGTCATCTTGCCATTCTGGGAAGAATTGTAGATCATCGATACGTTCTAAACCAAATTTTTTGATTAAATCATCGAGATTAATTTTCTGGGCAGCGATGGTTTCAACCATTATTTTACCTCCTATAAACAGCATTTTTGTGAAATACAAACGGAATACTTTTGTGAGTATGCAATGCGTAAGGCAGGTTTTTGGCTAAACCCGCCCCGACAGTTCGAGACTTTTAATTTATGTTTTCCCATCTCTAAGCGTCTGGGAAAAATACTGGGAATATAGCAAACAACGCGGCTTAACAGAATTATTCTCTAATTGCACTAAACCTAAGCTTTGTAACTTAAACATCAGCATCGATTCCAATGGCACAGGGCAATTTGCCTCAACTACCGTTTTCATCGCTGCGGCTAACTCAGGATACTGTTGTAAATTCCACAACTGTCCCCGTAAATGATTGCTGTAAATTCCTGATTCGGTAGCAGCCGTTTGCAAGAGTTGTTCAAACGTAATATCTTCACGAGTGAGGGAATAAATAGCAAGCTGAATCAGATGGGGATGTCCTCCTACCATCTCTATTAACTGAGTCACCTGGGAATTATCCAAATCTAATCTTTGTTGTTGGGCTAACTCTTGCATTTGTTCGGGCGTAAACTCTGGTAACTCAATTGGCACACCGACATTAAACGGTGAACGATTTGTACTAAGCTGAATATAAACATCGGTAGAATGGGCGATCACTAACCGCAATTTCTGCCACAGTCGGCTGGTTTTTGCTTCCTCATGCCAAACTCGCAGCATACCAAAAAAGTCTTGGGCAATTTTGGGATAGGGAAAAATTTGATCAACATTATCTAACGCCAAGACTAAGGGCTGGTCTAATTGAGATAACAGATGATCTTCAAAATAAATCGTGCAATTTTGAGAACTTCCTAACCCTTCTTCCCAATACTCTGCAAGTTGAGTCGGTAATTTTAGTTTCCGACTAACAAACGTACAGAACCAGCGCAAGAATTCATCGAGTCCACGCAAAACGGCTTGATCGGCGTGGAGTAAATTTAAGCGAACGGTGCGATAATGTTCTTTGACTGCTTGTTCGAGAATCTTATCAATCAGCAAGGTTTTTCCCATCCGCTTTGGGGCTTTAATTCGCAGTAGGGAACCGGGCTTGACGATTGTTTCATAGCAACGCGATTCGCTGGGAGGACGCAGGATATAGGTAGAGACTTCAGGTTCAGTATCTGTCTGTTCTTCATCCACCTCTACTACTAAAGATGAGTTCTTATCCGCGACAGAAAAGTCCGCAATGTCCTCTAAATTCAGCCCCAACGTATGGCACAGTTCATAAAAATTCAAATAGTCTACAGGTTTGCCATTGAGGAAATTGGAGACGGTGGAGAGAGAAAGCTGTACACTCTCGGCTAACTTTTGCTGACTCGCAAAACGATTTCGTGGTAGTGCAGCTTTGACTATTTCGATATACTGGGAAGCAACTTTTAATGATCGCGACATGATTAAACTATTGAATCACCCTGTTGTGATCATAGTCTTATCATCCCTCTTATCCCGCCAAGTCATATATAAGTCAGATATAAGTCGGACAATTTAGATCCCCGACTTCTTCAAGAAGTCGGGGATCTGGTCAAGGATGAAAATTGAGGGATAATAATCAAGTGTATGCTTGCGGAAAATTTCTCCTCGTGTCCAAACCTTTCGTCCTAATGGATCATGATGGCGGTGTCGATGATTATTTGGCAACCGTCTTGCTGATGACAATGGATCACATCCAACCTTTGGGTATCGTTGTCACTCCGGCTGATTGCTATATTCAACCCGCCGTTAACGCCACGCGCAAAATTTTAGACCTAATCGGATGTTCTCATATCCCCGTTGCTGAAAGTACGGTACGCGGGATTAATCCCTTTCCCCCCCTTTACCGCCGGGATGCGTTTATCGTGGATCATCTGCCAATTCTTAACCAGAATGACACCATTCAAACCCCCCTGCTAACCGAAACCGGTCAAGAGTTTATCGTGCGATCGCTGCAAACGGCTGACCAACCTGTTACCCTGATGGTGACAGGACCCCTCACCACTGTCGCCACCGCCTTAACCCTCGCCCCTGATATCGCAGCGAAGATTGAACAAATCGTCTGGATGGGGGGTGCAATTCACGTTTCAGGGAACGTCGAAAAAAGCCTGGAACCTGGACAAGATGGTTCAGCCGAATGGAACGCCTACTGGGACCCCCTCGCCGTGCATCAAATTTGGCAAACTCAGATTCCGATTGTCCTTTGTCCCCTTGACTTGACCAATACCGTCCCGGTTACCTCTGAGTTTGTTTACAAATTGGGGAAACAGCGTCACCATCCCATTTCCGATTTGGCGGGTCAATGTTACGCCTTAGTAATTCCCCAAGACTATTATTTCTGGGATGTTCTCGCCACCACCTATCTGGCTCATCCCGAGTTCTTTACCTGGCAAGATTGGGAAACCACTGTGATTCCTCAGGGTTCCAGTCAAGGTCGTATCCAAGTCGAAGCGGGAGGAAAACGGATTCGGGTGCTGGATACCGTCGATAAGACAGAATACTACTCCTATCTCTTACATCAGTGGGCAAGGTAACATGGAAAGTGTGATTTAAGTCACCTTACTCACGCTCAGCCGAGTTATCTGAGAATCATGCCTCCCCAACCCAATTAACCATTAACCCTTTCCTGGAAAGCGCTTGAGGGGTAATCCCCTGCCAGTCTCACCTGTTGGGTGAAAACTAAATGAGAATGGTTCATTTCTTTTAATAACTGTGATAATCCTGTATTATGAATGATAAAAACAGCAAAAATATGACAGAAGCGATTTTTGAGCAGAGTCGTTATCGCAACTCGAACCCCTCCTTGTCTGGGACAAGAGTTCAGAGGCAGACTCTGCTCTTTTAAAGTTTCCATATAACATCCGATTTTTTTAACGCCGAGAGGATGCATCATCAGTGCTGATTGACACTCACCTGACTACAGGTGAGAAATAGGGCTTTTTGCATCTTCTCCTATTGAAGGGAAATGAGAGTGTAGCGGGATTTTTACCATGACCTATTCCATCGCATCCACAGAACGTTCCGTGTCCCAGCCGACACAGCGTCAGCGTTCTACTGTTGGCAAAACACCCAACTCGTCAAAGTCCGACTCGTCAACATCCAACGTTCATTCCTTAGCGGTGCTTTGGGCGAGGAAATACTATACGGCTGTTACCAACCAAGACCAAAATGAGTCAGCATCCAGTTTAGCGGCGGCGGATCTCAAGGAAATTGCCTCACTCGAAGCCAGAAAAAGCACGGCAGAGAAAATGATGCAAAAGCTCAACTTTGCCAGTGCCCAAGCCTGGTCGTTGACCGAAACGCTGCTATCTGAGGAAATTCGGCGTCATGGTATTAATCCTGAATTAGTCAATCCCTTAGAAATTGCGGCTGATACCCGTTATCTGTTTCAAAAGACGGCAAATGCTTATGCTCAACGCGCAACACCCCGACGCTTATCGGTGATTGTCGGCAAAGATTTTGGTAAAGTGCGCCAAAAATATACGAGTGTTGACCGCCGTGCGATCGGGTTTGTCAGTATGCAGTTTCACTACACGGGTCAAAAATTACTCGAGTGGCTCTCCCCAGGGGAACAAAAACTGTGGCTTCCCTATTTAAAGGTAATGGATGACCACATGTATATGCCCCTACAAGCGGCGTATGATGCAGCTGCCAACCATCCCTACAATTCCCAGGCGCTATTAGCGGTGCAGAATCTGTTACCCATCAGCACAAAACTGGCTATTTCGGTGTGCCAACAAGTTTGCCGTCAAAATCCCAACTACGAAACCTACAGCGGTTCGCTGATGAGCAAAACGGTAAGAATTGCCAGTATCCGCGACGTGGAAATGTTTCAGGTTTATCTGTGTCTGTGTGTCTTAGAAGATGACATTCGGGCGGTGCAGCGAGAATTGTTTCCGTTATGCGTCATGCTTTATCCGCGTCTGCGTGTCGGCTGGCGTTTAGTGCAAGATATGCTGAAAGCGATTGGTTGGGAAATGTACAATCGCCTACCTCCCGAAAATATGGCAACCTTTTTACCCTATCTGCGGACATTAACGGAGATGTTCTCCTGTGACGTGTTTCAAGAGCCAGAATAGCTTTGTAGAGACGTTGCATGCAACGTCTCTACAGTCTGGAAAAGAAGGGTTCTATAATTTATTAAGTCTGCGTTGAAAACTGCGCTAGCGTGAAGAGAAGCGATTACGACGAATGACGAATGACAAACCATAAAGCAACAGCAACTCTCAAAACTAGACTGCTTGAATGATTTCCTGTTTAAGTTAATTCTATCTGGAGTGGCACTAAAAACTTAGTTTTTAGAGCTTATCTCCCTAGTTTACAATTTTAGGAAATCTCAGCAATTTGTTGAGCGTTGCTGTTACTTGTCAATGAGGAAATAGAGATGAAATTTATCAGTCGGTTTTATACCTCCTAATTTGATTTTTTCAGTTCAACTTCTGTCATTAGTAAGCCTTTAGGCTTCAATTTCTAATGTAATCACCTTTCCGAGAAAGCACAAGCAAATGACATAGAAGTTTACGTTTCGATGATTAAAGGCTGTCGTTTGTGTTACAAATAATTTACGAATCAGGTTCTGTGAACCTAATGTTCGCGATAAGTGGTGATCAGATATTGACGGGTTGAAGCGTGTCATAAGCGCCAAATTTCCGTAATTCTACGGTAGCGATCGCATTTCTCCATCTGGCTTAATTTTACTATCAGTAGAAATACGGAGTCTGAGACAGGGTGTCATGGTCAGATGCAGGCAAAGTCAATCACGTCGGGGAAT
>NZ_JAVJNP010000105.1:0-13552 GCF_040217205.1 Coleofasciculus sp. A1-SPW-01
GATGACAGAGGATACTTCGTTTTTGTTGCACGGGAGAAGGGGGATCGGATGCTCTTGCTCCCCTCTCCCCGGCGTGGGAGAGGGGCTGGGGGTGAGGGGTTGAGCTTAAGTTGACACCAATGGGCATTGCCGTGCCCCTACTATAAATGGCGTTTGTGCGTAATATCATGTCCGTCGAAATAACCATAATTAACGCACTACAAGAATTTTGTCATTATTGACATGAAGGTTTGAATACCAAACAGTTCATTCAACTGGACATAAAATAATATGACCCAGCAGCAAACCCAGCGCCCCTTACGTCGGGGTCGAATATTTCCTCAACATACAATACCGCCGCAAGAACTAGCAAGACGGAAAGCGGAACGAAACGCACGATATCAACGTTGTTTCCCGGTGTTTGAACGAGTCCGGGATGAGTTAATTAGTGACTACTATAACTGGTTTATACTAATTGAGCCAAATAGTGGGAACTATTTTATTGATCCCGATGAAGATAAGGCGGTGGAAAAGGCGCGTCAAAAGTATCCGACTGGCTGGTTAATGACATTCCGAATTAATCAGACAGGAGCCTGCGGCATGATATGATTTCTGGCAGATTTGGCAGTATGGGTGAGCTTTTTTTTGAGATTGATTTGATTACAGCCGAGGGTGAAGCGTCTCAAGTTGATGCGTTGTTGGATACGGGATTTACGACAGGTTGGTTAGCCGTTAATAGTCAAGATATCGATGGATTGGGGTGGCTGGTGATTGAACGAAATCGAGCTATGCGGACAGCACAAGGACAGGATGTGTTTGATTTGTATGAGGGAACGGTGAGTCTTGATGGGGTTGAGTTCAGGATTCCTGTTCATGTTGGGGAAGAAATTCCTGATGTTTTGCTGGGGTTACAGTGGCTGGGAAGGATGCGGTTAGTCGTAGATGCGCCAGTGGGAGTGTTGACGTTGGAGCATCGGGGGAGTAATGGTAGTTAGGGTGATGTTGGGTATTGGTTTGTAAGCTTTATTCGGTGGGGGTTTAGCGTTCAAGTTCCATCTGGGCGAAGTGTTCCATCAGCATTCGGTGGATGAAAATGTAGCCACCACCTACTTTTTGGAGGAATATGCGTTCTGTTGCGTAGTCAAGGAAGCGGGCGTAGTTCCAGGGGATGTAACCATCACGATAAAGGATGAGGCGCAAGGTTAAGTGTTGAATGCAGGCTTTACCACCTGCAAGAATCAGCGTAATCAGCCCTCCAAACAGCCCTCCAATCAGCCCTCCAATCAGCCCTCCAATCAGCCCAAAAATCAGCCCTCCAATCAGCCCTCCAATCAGCCCAAAAATCAGCCCCGAACTCAGCCCAAAAAGCAGCCCCAAACTCAGCAAACTGATTAATCCAATAATCCCAGCATTTTGGGCTGTTTTATAAATACCTTGGTTGGGAATCGTTTTTGTCGCTATTGCTGAACCTTTTATTCCAAAATGCAGCCCATACAACAGCCCAGAAAGCAGTCCTCCAAACAGCCCAATAATCGGTCCAAAACTCAGCCCAATAATCGGTTCAAAAAGCAGCCCTAAACTCAGCCCTCCAAGCAGCCCTCCAACCAGCCATGCAACCAGCCCAAAAACCAGCCCTTCTTTCAGTATTTTTTTTACTTCTTTTCCAGACCAATTCAGTGTTTCAAATCTTTGTATTTTTGCATTGTCCAATATAGAGGTAATTCCACAAACCAGCCCTCCAAACAGCCCTCCAACCAGCCCAAAAACCAGCCCCCCTCTCAGCCCTACAATCCGCCCAAAAACCAGCCCATAAATCAGCCCACCACTAAGCCCAAAAAGCAGAACAAAACTCAGTCCAAAACTCAGTTCAATGATTAAGAAAATGCCAAGTATATAAAATAGTTTTTTTCTTTTAGTTGTTAACCGTGTAGGTTGCATTTCCTCAATTAAAAATACGGTTTGCGACTCCTGAACTAATGTTTGAGCTAGCCAAGTCAGCCAACGTATAGATTGAGCTGGCGAGTATCGTTGTTCAACCTTGAGGCGAGTATGACGATTAAACATTCGCTCAATGTAGGCGTCAAATAGCTTCTTGCGCTGCTCTTCCACAACTTCACTTTTCGGCAACTCTTCAACGGCTACTCCCTCATAAGCTAGAACCATAATATTGAGCATTAATGGTGACTTCGCTAACTCCTGCAACGCCCTATCCTCTTCAATTAATGCTCTTAACCCCGTCAAATCAGCCTTTATATTGTCCAAGTAGTGAACCACTTGTTCTTGAGTGAGTGACTTTAAATAAATTGCACTTTGAAAGTTGAGACGGTTAGAGAGGGCTGAGTAGTCTTTAATCCGACTACAAACGACCATCTCTGGAGCATAATTTTGATTAAAATTATTCAAAGCTGCAACACAACTGTCCCGCCGTTCTGCGTTTACCTCATCCAAGCCATCCAGCAGCGGCAGCAGTTCCTGTTTTTCCACCCAGTCTTGCCCAATTTGCTTAGGTACTTGATACTTGCTGTTGAGTTCTGCCACTAGCCAATCTGCAATCGTCTGCTTTTTGCCCGCCCAAGACGACAGGTTAAATACGACAGGAATGCGGTAATCTAGACCCTGTTCGGAGCGGTTAAGCAAATCACGGGTTAGTTCCAGTAAGCTGGTGGTTTTCCCCGACCCCGGTTCCCCTAGAATCAACAGTGTTCGTCCTTCACCCAACTGGTCAAAGATAGAAATAACTTTAGTTCCTTTGGGTAAAGATTTTTGTGTCGCCTCAGTCGTTTCTAATTCCATGTTCCAGGGAGAAACGACAGCATCAGCGTGTTCCTCCAATCCCAACTCAATCAACACCTGGTTGTAGAGGGTTTTTTCCAGAACACCTTTGACCCAAAAATTGTTGACTTTCTTAAGTAACGCCTGACGATTGCGATACTCTTGTCGAGTTAGGGACGATTTTAGTTCATTATTACCAGGCGGATTTAACTTTACCCGTTCCAATTCGGGCGACTTCAGTCAAGGTGGCGATTCTTGAGACTGTCTCTCAATCGGAATCGCGTCTCCTTGTTTTTCCTTCTGGGTTATTGGCGGTAATGGCGTAGCTAAGTTCTTATCGATAAATCGCTTCACCTGGCGGTAAATCTGACTCTTCCTACTCGCCACCTTACAGATAGAAATATGGTCAAAATCCATCGGTACAGGAATCACACCCTTAATCCCCGGATCAGCACTGGTTTGATTCACCACTAAAATCCCTTTGGTGGGTCGCGTTTCGCAGTACACTAACATCGGGATTTGGCTAAACTGGTCATCATTGCGGTATAAAAGATTCAATTCTCGTAACCGCGAATGATGCGCCTCCAACTCCTCAACGGAGACAGTGGTTTGCAGAATCCCACCAATATGCTTAATCCAACTCGCCATATCTGCACCAGAATGCGGCGTAGACAGGAATACAATCCCTCTTGTCTGGGATGCGATCGCACTCCACTTGCCAAAGTCTCTCGCATTCCGCAGCATCTGCTTTACCAGCAATCCCCCCATGCTATGAGTGATGAAAATAATCGGGCGATCGCCTATCTCATAACTATCCAACAGATCTAAACTATTCGTAGCTCGATCTGACAATGGCATAGAATTTCCTTTCCAGCGAAAAGGTTCCACCTCATACCCCAATGACCAAATTCCCACATCGGGTAAATCTTCCCCCAACCAGGCGCACCAAAAATTATCATCATCCTGCTTTTCCTGGGGGTGCCAAGTTCCCCGCGCTGTACCCCCCAATCCGTGGACAAAAATTACATCCCCCCGGCGGGATGAGTTGTTACACCCAGAGATTTCGATTAAATCATTGAAGTTACTCACCAGCTATCCCATTGTTCTGTAGAGGACAAAATTAGGTCACATCAAACGGTTTTGGCTTACTTTTCCTTAACCAATCCCTCCAACACCATCATCTTCGCCTCCAGAGACGCCACCCGTTCATTCAGGGGAATCTCTTCACTACACCCCATGTAAGACGCCAACGCATTAATCACCACCTCCGTCTTTGACAACCCCGTGCGTTCAATATAGTCAGTCAGACGTTGGTTAAGATGGGTAGGGATACGGATACCGAGTTGGACTGAGTTCATCGGGAAAACACCGAAAAGATATCCTAATCTAGCCAATGCCTAGCGGAATTTGACAAGAGTCTCGTATCAAATCTTAAACGTTTCACCCCAACCCCTTCCCAATCAAAGCATCGTACCCGTTAAGCCATTCCGCCGCAAGCCTTATCCTGTAGAGGATATAGGATTCAGAATCCGAGTTTTCAGTTAGCACCAACCCTCGTAGGGGCTTGGTTCCCAAGCCCTATCCCAGAAAATCAGGATTCAGCGCCCCGATTCGGCTTACAGGTTAACAATCACCCCTAAAATAAAAGAACGCCCAGGCGTCGCCAACTCCCCAGAGAAATCGCCCCTTATCTCAAATCTATGCCATGCCCCAAGTTATTGGTGTTACCAAAGCAATTACAAACTTAAACCAGGCGCATCAAACCTTTCAATTGCAGCCGACAACCAACCCCACCTTCTTCCCCGAATGGCTAGAACCATTGCCAGAACTCAGTCTAGGGGAAATTGAAACGTGCGATCGCCTACGAACTCGTTATCGTTACTATCAAGCCGAAGGTGCGATTACCGAAAGTACCGTAAATCTGATTATAATTGCTCCCATTCTAGAATTATTAGGCTTGTACGATCCCCCCTATCTCATCAAAGGAGAGAAATACATCAAAATTGAAATCGAAGACAAAGACCAAATCCTAGAGGGACTCATCGATATTTTAGTCATGCAGGATAGACTATGGCTCATCCTTTTAGAAACCAAACGCTATGGTTTTAGTGTGATGCAGGCTTTACCCCAAACCCTCGCCTACATGATGTCTAACCCGACAACAGAGAATCCCGCTTATGGTTTAATCACCACCGGAGAAGATTACCTTTTTGTTAAACTAGACTCTCAGCAAAAAGAATATGATTTATCCGATAAATTTACCCTTTCAACTCGCCGTGAGAACCAACTGCATCGGGTGATTCAAATTTTAAAACGATTCGTAGAGTAGAAGGCAACTGTTAGTTTCTGATGAGTGAAAAACAGAAGATGTTAGCGGGAGAGCTATATCTAGCATCTGACCCTGAATTAAAAGCATTACACAATCAAGCCTGTCATCTCACGCGCTTGTACAACGCGACAACCGAAGACGAAATAGAAACGCGATCGCACCTTTTACAAGACTTATTTGGCAAGCTGGGATCTAATCCTCAAATTAGTCCTCCCTTTTACTGTGATTATGGCAGTAATATCTATGTTGGCGATAATCTCTATCTGAATTATGGCTGTGTAATTCTCGACTGTAATACAGTTCACTTAGGCGATAACCTGTTGTGTGGTCCCTATGTCCAGATTTATACCGCCTATCATCCCACTGATCCCGCCCAAAGATTAACGGGACGCGAACTCGCTGCACCGATTAAAATTGGCAATAATGTCTGGATTGGTGGCGGTGCAATTATTGGTCCAGGTGTCACCATTGGTGATCACACAACCATTGGTGCGGGTAGCGTTGTGACTAAAAATATTCCCGCCAATGTTATCGCCGTAGGAAACCCCTGTCGGGTTATTCGCTCGGCGAATCCAACTCAACCTCCCATCCTGGACATTTATAGCAACCGCCATAGCGGTTAGGACACATCATTTATGTAGGGTCTGCTGAATAAGTATTTGAGTAGGGAGTAGGAGTTCAGGAGTTCAGGAGTTCAGGAGTTTAGGAGGAAAGAACAAAACGGTAGTGCGAGCGTCTCGCTCGCTATGATGCTAGGTTTTTCACAAATCCTATCTTATTTTCTTGCACTCCCTCAGCCGGAAAACTCCTGAGGGTCCTTTAAATATAAGGGTTTTCGACTTGTGCAGCAAGCCCTATGTAGAGACGCGCCATGGCGCGTCTGGAACAATGGTGCCGAAAGTCCTAATCGATGTGTCTACTGCTATAACCAAAAAAAGGCGATCGCCCTCTCTTGTTGAAAGAGAATTAAAAGCGATCGCGCATTCTTATCTATCAGTGGCGTTGATTAAATAAAGACCCTTATCAAACACGTCACCTGAATTTGAAAATGCACCCTAACATCCATCTGCTATCACTAAAGTTTCACTTACCAGTAACTGTTCGCGTAGAGCCATCTTGTTCAACGAATTGCTCCACTCAAACAGATTTTGCCGTTCTACAAAACTTTGTCTAGATTAAAAACACAAAGCTTGAACAACCTAACGGCTTGTTGGGTAAATGCGCCCTATCTAAATATCGTCAACATCAATCGTTCACAGCAATGGGATTTTCTTCTAGCTGTGAGAGTAAATTCCCTTGCTGTAATACATCTAAGTCACCTTCTTTAGAAGGAATATTCACTATGGTAGAAAAGGATACAATAATTGTCAACGATTTCGTAATACACTGTATTATTTATGCGATTAAGTCGTCAGGACATGGACAAAGCCACAGGAAACGGGGAATAGAGAACAGTCAGAAGTTGACACTTGTTAATATTTCTTAATATTTTATGTCCAAAGACTAACCAATTTTTTCCAAAATTATAGTCGGGGCAATTTATGAATCACCCCGACTCATTATGTGGTTGGGAGGAACGGTAACACCTAAGCTATTTGGTATTTCAACCTGTCAATAATGGTGAAATCCTTGTCGGGTGTTTAGCGAAGCCATGCCGCAGGCTTTGCATCTTGCTCGCAACCCATTCCCACTTGAAATGGGTGACAGCTTAGTCTCCGATCAAGCAACTCCCACTAACTTGGCGCTTAACTCCCACATCCGTTCCCCTTTTTGATCATCACGGGCTTGGGGAGAAACCTTCTGCACAAAGGACTTGCCATCTTTCTTCTGTCGGTTCCCCCAACTCCAATAGACACCAGATTGGCTATATTCAGGATCGGCAACGACAGCAGCAACCCGTTCACCTGACAACTCCTGGGACACATACCCACCCGTGATGTGTTTCTGGAACAAGGGAAAGATTTTCTGAAACAAGGGATAGTGATTGCGGAACAGGGGTGTATCAGCCACACATCCTGGATACAGGGAACTGAAGACGATACCGGTTGACTCGTGATAGCGCCGATGCAGTTCTCGCATGGTCAGAACGTTACAGACTTTGCTGTCTTTGTAGGCTTTGACGGGTTCAAACTTTTTGCCGTCAATCATCGAGTGAGGCTCCTTGAATCCCGCTTCAAACCCCTTGAGTTGCCCTAAATCTGGACGCGGTGGAATCTTCCCACCCAATTCATCGGGATTGTGAGTCACCGTTCCTAAAATAACCAGCCGGGGAGACTCAGCCGAGGAATGTTTCAAATCCTCTAGCATCAGATTGCACAAGAGAAAATGTCCCAGGTGATTTGTGGCAACGCTCAACTCATAACCTTCTGGCGATCGCAGAGGTTCCTTGAGTAAGGGCATATAGATGGCTGCGTTGCACACCAAGGCATCTAAGGATTTGCCGCTTTCCCGGAATTTAGCTACAAACTGGCGCACACTCTCTAAGCTACCCAAGTCGATATGCATAATCGTGTAGCTGTCCTCCGGCATACCCACCTCTTGGGCAGCGTTTTGGGCTTTCTCTAAATTCCGACAAGCCATCACGACATGCCAGTTTCCCCGTTGCGCCAAGGCTTTGGCAGCATATAAACCCACCCCTGACGAGGCACCCGTAATTACAACCGTTGATTTCTGATGTTGTTCCATTTGATTCAAAACTCCGTTAACCGCCGTTAACTGCTTTCTAGGATCTCATCCCACTGATCTACCGATTTTACAGTTGAGGAGATCCAGTTGATCAAAAAAGTTTCCGATGGATTGGGTAAAGAGGCAGAGGTAAAATTTGTGACCTCGCTCACCAAAGGGATTCTGTCTAGTCACGCTGACGTTGCATTGAAATTACTTATCCAGACCATACAGTATCACCCCTCTTCTCGCCAATCATCACCTGGGTTGTGTTACCCAATGCCTAGATCTTTTCTTTACAATTCAATATATTTGTTAAAGGAAGTTTAGAAAATCAGTGACTTCTAGTTAATTAATAATTATCGGAAGATTAATAATGACTTATTACCAACTCTCTCATAACCAATCTCAGCACGGAGATAAATTGTCGTTAAAATTACGGTACAAAATGTTCAACTCAAAAACTGAGGATAAGTTTGAGGCGTGGATTACCCAAATAGAAGACGACTGGAACGATGAAATCGCTGCCTGTCTTCAGGGTCAATTTCCCGATTGGCGTGGCTAATCAGGAGTTGTCTTCGGCAGGGTATGAATGAATAAACCTAGGGTATGAGGCGATAAGTGCAGGTATATAGAATGCTAGAATCCTTCCAGATAACGGGATTCCGCAATACTGTTAAAAGATAGTTAAGCCTGAAAAAAATACCCTGGACTTATCTCAAACTAATCTTAAGAGCTAAGCTATAGAACTCAACCTATGCCTATTCGACTTAGTTAGACATCTAAGAAAACCCGAGCGTGAGAGAGCGCTGGGTTGAGAAAAATGAGATGGTAGGTATTTATTAGAATAACACAAACTTCAACGGCATTGAGATTGCGGTGCATCGGCATCCTCTGGAATGGGTCAAGTTCCATGACATTATCCGTTCTTTAGAATTGATTGATGCAAACTTCCAAATCCTCTTTAACCACCAGCAGGCTATTGGTTGGGCAACTGTGCCAATTCCCCGCAAACAAGGGTTCAGAGGCAACCAGGACAGCGTTAGGGTAATTAGGATCATCCCGTAACCAGTATAGGGTGGGCGCACTACTACCCGATGCGTAGCGACTAGCAACCAGGCTATGCCCATCGCTGAGAATTATATTGGCAGAAAAGTTGACTTGATAGGATTGGGCTAATTGGATTAACTGGCTCAAGGTTTGCGACAAGGCTGTCTCTAAGGAAGCATCGGCAACCGTTTGCACTTCATTGACAAGGAGGGCAAAAATATGCTCAGAATCGGTTGTACCGTGGATTGACTGGTAAATTTCATCACTCAGGCGATCGCGAATCGGTCGATAGAGCGTCTGGCGGAACCGTTCGATAAAACCATTGTGAATGAATAAAATGCGATCGCGACGAAAGGGTTGACAGTTTCCCATGTCTAAAGCTTGACCGGGCGTCGCACTCCGAACATACGCCAGTACACAGTCAGATTCCACATAACGGCTCAATTCCGGTAGATTAATATCATTCCAGATGGGTAGCGTATTTTTGTAGGTAAATGGATTAACATCCTGGGTTGAGTGATACCAACCAATGCCCAATCCATCCGCATTAACCACACCCGATGTCATCTCCTGTGGCAAGTAACTCTGGACAACCAGAGAACGTTCAGGTTTATACAATAGCTGATCAAGTTGGAGAGGGGAACCTAGGTAGCCCAGTAATCGGCACATGCTTATCTTCCATTGAATCCAATTGCATTTTAGGCTGAAATGATAGCTTTAGTGTCAATTTTTAATTGAATGGTTAGGCGACATCCTGGCAAACTTCCCTAACAAGTAAGTCTGGACAAGGAGCGCAACTCTAGCTACTGGATGCTTTCCCGAATTATTGGAGTTGAAATAACCATGAAAAAACCGATAATCACGTTAATGTTCCCTATTTCCTGATTTCCTGTTACCTAATCTCCACCATCCACTTTAATTTTGTCTGACTCCTGATGAACTATATTATTAGAAATCCTGAAGATATTATTCAATTACTGCTCGAACATCTCCAGATGACGAGTTTAGCCGTACTAATTGCGGTGGCGATCGCGCTTCCCTTATCAGTACTGATCACGCGCTACCGTTGGCTGAATATCCCCATTTTAGGAATTCTGGGTATCCTCTACACCATACCCAGTTTGGCGCTAATTATTCTGCTTGTGCCACTTTTGGGCTTAAATCGCCAATCAGTCGTGGTGGCAATGATTCTCTATACCCAGGTGATTCTAGTCCGTAATTTTTTAGTCGCCTTACAATCGATTGATCCGAAAATTTTAGAAGCCGCACGCGGGATGGGGATGAATGCTTGGCAACGTTGGTGGTGGGTACAAATTCCCCTAATTTTACCCATTGGTATTGCTGGAATCCGTTTGGCAACAATTGTCGCGATCGCGATCTCTACAATTGGTGCTAAATTTGGGGCGGGAGGATTGGGGGTACTCCTCTTTGATGGGGTGTCTCAGAGTCGCTACGATAAGATTTGGGCGGGGGCAATTACCGTGGCGATTTTGGCGTTTGCTTTAAATGGTATTTTGCTAGGATTACAGTGGCTATCGAATCCGCAACGAAAAATCAAGCTGATGAGTGAGGGTTGATTGGGAGAGGAGATTTGTAAAAGAGTTGGATCAGGTGTTGTTGCATCTTAATGAGGTGACTGCCTTTTGTTGTTCAGACTCTATGAAATCGAGGGAGTAATTTGTTCTAAAACAAAATCTAAAGAAAAATCAGGTTGTGTCGGTAAACGAAAAAATACTGGTACTATCGCTTTAAGCTATCATGCATTTAAATGCATAACAGCTTAATACCATTTTCAATCCCACAATCGACGCAGATTCACAACAAAACCCGGTAACACGTCTTCACCGGACAACTCAGCCGGATTCTCCAACACCTCCACATCCTGACCCGCTCGATAAATCTCCACCCGTCGCTGCTGCGGATCGATTAACCATCCCAATATAGCGCCATTGTCGATATATTCCCTCATTTTATCTTGCACAGACTTGAGGGTATCTGAACTAGAGCGTAACTCAACCACAAAATCCGGGCAGATATGAGCAAAGGTTCCTCTTTGTTCCGGAGTAAGCGCCTGCCAACGTTCCCGACTCACCCAAGAGGCATCAGGAGAGCGAGTTGCACCATTGGGTAAAATAAAGCCAGTTGAGGAGTCAAAGGCTTCACCCAAATCCTCATTTTCTTCGTACCAGCGATCAAGTTGTCCGGTGAGGCTACGGTTGCGTCTTCCAGTTTCCCAGCCTGTTGGTGGGTTCACAATTAACTCTCCTTTTGCACTTCTTTCCAGTCTCAAGTCGCGATTGGCTGCGACTATAGCAGCAAACTGTTCCTGGGTGACGTATAACCCAATCGCCTTGGGTAATTCAATCGATAGGGTTTCAGTGTCTCGACTAGCAGGTGTCTGTACCATCTTTATCTCTTACGCGCTATGTGAGGATGTCAATCGTTGTAAAGCAGTCAAACTCACCTCCGCCACTAATGCCAAAATTGCCACAGGAATAGCACCCACCAATAAAATACTTTGATCATAAAGGGCAAACCCCAACACAATAAAACTGCCCAATCCCCCTGCGCCAATAAAAGCAGCCAGAGTCGCGCTGGCAATCACCTCGACTGTCGCGGTTTTAATCCCAGCAATAATTACGGGTAAGACTAACGGGATTTCGATTTGTTGCAGAATTTGCCGGGGGGACATCCCCATCCCTTTGGCGGCTTCGATGATAGTGGGTTCAATATTGCGAAAGGCGACATCTGTGCTGATCAAAATCGGTGGTAGTGCTAAAAGTGTCAACGCTACCGCCGCCGATTTGAAACTTAGCCCTAAATAGGGAATGGCAACGAATAAAATCGCTAAACTGGGAATGACTCGTAAGCCATTGACGGTATTAATCAAGACAGTTGAGGCAGTTCGCGATCGCGCACTCAGCAGCCCTAACGGTAAACCCAGCACCAAGCTGATTGTCAGTGGTACGAGTACCAATAACAGATGTTGCCCTAGGGCTTCCCTAAAGTTGTCTGGATGACTAGCAATATAATTTAGGACTTCAGTAAATTTCTGAAACATTTGAGTTTTTCAGCCATTAACGTTTATCATACAGTCATTCTGCCCATGCCAGTGGCTGTAGTGATCAGGCTATCTGCCCCAGCCTTTATCCCTACAACCCGGATTTTACTTGGTTTTCATGCTTTCATGTCAAGTTTTTTATCTTTCCCTACACTAAGCTGTCATGCATTTAAATTGGGTATTAGTAGCGAGCAAGATGCAAAGCCTGCGGCATGGCTTCGCTAAACGCACTACAAGGATTGCGCCATTGCCCTTATTGATATTAAGGTTTAAATACCGAACAGCTTATAGATCCTACGCTTACGGAATTCGGAAAAATCTTGGACAAGAAACTGAGATGTTCCGACGTTGGTGTTTTAGCAGGATGTCTAGATGAATTTTGAGGCATCTGTTGACATTTCGGTTATTGTCAATTGTCGGAGCCAACTCATGAGTATAAAAGTCATTGTTTTTGATTTTGATGGCACTTTAGCGGATACTTTCAACGCAATCGTCCGGATCGCGAATCGTTTAGCGGACGACTTTGGATATAAACCGTTAATGCCATCAGATATTGAGAGAGTTAGAAATTTAAGCGCTCGCCAGATTATTAAAGAATCAGGAGTTCCATTATTCAAGATTCCTTTTTTGCTGAAGCGGATTCAATCAGAATTGCATCAGGATATTGAATTTCTAAAGCCTGTTGCTGGAATCCCTGATTTGTTAAAAGAGTTGAAAAATAAAGAACAAATTATCGGTATCTTAACTTCAAATAGCGAAGACAATGTTAGAAAATTCTTAAATATACATGGGTTAGACTGTTTTTTTAGTTTTATTTGTTCAGAACCTTCAATCTTTGGTAAATCACGCGCTTTAATAAACTTGATCGACCATCACTCCATTCAATCTAAGTCTCTTATGTATATAGGAGATGAAACGCGAGATATCTCCGCCGCCAAGAAGATCAACATAAAGGTGATAGCCGTAACTTGGGGATTTAATTCGTTCAGTGTATTAAACCAATACAATCCTGATTTTTTAGTTGACCATCCTGGTGATGTATTGAACATTATCGCACAATTAGATTAAGCACCATTGTAGAGACGCGCCATGGCGCGTCTCTACATAAATGATGTGTCCTAACAGCCATGGCGGTTGCTATATCACTAAGCCCCTATTATCCGCTTCCCTATTGCCTCTCCCCACCACAAGACTCCCTACAGATCAAAACAGGGGGAGTTGATCTCGATTGAGTATAGATCCGCGATCGCGCTGCTTGACGCATCGGCAATGAAGGCAAGAAACAGTATTAGCTAAAATGCTTTAACAAAAGGGGTTTCAGCCTTTTTTATGCCGAAAAATTACAGGTAGGGCTGGAAAACCGAAGGCGTAACAGCGGATGCTCTAAAAAAAATTTTGCCAGAGGACTTGCCAAATCATCCCTTTACTGAGTAAGATAAGTAATCGTGGCAAGCGTTGAAGTCATGATCCTCAGTAGCTCAGTGGTAGAGCGGTCGGCTGTTAACCGATTGGTCGCTGGTTCGAATCCGGCCTGGGGAGTTAAAAAATAACTTATTGTAGGGCTTACTGCACAACCCGGAAACCCTGATCCATCAATACTTTGAGGCGTATGGACAGTGGATAAAGTGCCAGGAAATGGGGTAGCATCCTTCCTAAGTATGGCATCACCTTGCTCAGGGAAAATGTACCCTTGCTCC
>NZ_JAVJNP010000123.1:0-22871 GCF_040217205.1 Coleofasciculus sp. A1-SPW-01
GCATTTAAATTGGGTATTAGTAGCGAGCAAGATGCAAAGCCTGCGGCATGGCTTCGCTAAAGCCTGCGGCATGGCTTCGCTAAACGCACTACAAGGATTGCGCCATTATTGATATTAAGGTTTAAATGCCGAACAGCTTAATAGGCTATAGAAATTTTGTCTCCCATCTCCCTCATCTCCCCCAGCTTCCCCAGCTCCCCCAGCTCCCCCAGCTCCCCCAGCTTCCCCTGCTCCCCCATCTCCCCAGCTTTTTATCCTTTGCAGTATTGCACTAACTGTTATTACTGGAGCGACGTTCTAGCCGATTTAGCACACGGGTAATCAGTTCAGCTTCCACAATGGGTTTTTTGATATAGTCATCTGCACCAACGGTAAAAACTTGCTGCACTGTTTGTACTTCGGTATGGGCGGAGAGAAACAACACGGGCAAGTTACTCCAGCGTAAATCATGACGAACAACCTGACATAACTCAATGCCACTATATTCGGGCATTTCTACGTCTAAAATTAGTAAGTCAGGAGATACAGCTTCTAGGACATCCCAGAAGCGTTGGGGATGTGCCAAAGTGGTGACGTTTAGTCCCCAAGGTTGTAGTAAATGGCGCAGCAGGGCGAGGATTTGTGGATCATCATCCACGACTAAGACGTTAGATTCTCCCGATTTCTGCTGATTAATCGCTTGAGTCACCGCTTGCAAAATTTCTGGGGGAGTCATGGGTTTCTGTAAAAAGGTAGCAGCGCCTAAACGGGCGGCTTTGACTCGACTGCTTAAATGATTTTGACTGGAAAAGATTAAAACGGGAATGTTGGAGTGTTGAACAGCAAGTTCTGCTAAGAGTTCAAAGCCGTTTTCTTGGGTGTCAGCAAAGGTGAGATCCAACAAAATCACATTGGGAGGATGTAGCGCGATCGCTCGTTTGGCGGCTTGGAGATGGGGGGCGCTATCTACCTGCAATCCCCAGGCTTTTGCTTCGATTTCGATATGTTGGCTGAGGATCTGATCATCATCAATGACTAATAGTTGGGCTGGGGAAGTAGAAGCCGGGGGCGGATCACAGGTGGGGGGTGTAACCTGATCAAGGGTGGGTTTGTTTGCGATCGCCTGTTGCAAGGAGTCGATTAAATCCTTTAGCTTATGGGCGTCTTGGGGCGTTGCTGGGGTTGGAGTCTGCAGAAGCTGTTCAATTTCGCGGGCGATTTTAGACCCCTCTGCACAACCAAACGATCCCAATGAACCCACTAATCGGTGGGCTTCAATTTTGGCGTTCTCACAGAGTTGTTGATTCAGGGTTCCTGTCGCCAGAGTTACACTCACTTGCCTAAATACGTCTATTTTTTCCGGGAGGCTTTCTTTGAACGTTTGCCAAATTTTGGCAACCGCCGCCATGAGTTTCGCTTCAGACGTGCTATCTGCTACTTTTTCTCTGACTTGTTTGTTCTCTTGTTCCTGAATGGGTGCATCTTTGAGCCGATACCCTAAGCCGTATACTGTCTCAATTAAATTAATTTTGATCCCAGCCGCTTTCAGCTTTTGTCGCAACCCTTTAATTTGGGTGGTTACGGCTTCCTCACCGGGAAATTCATCACTCGACCAAATGTGATCGAGGATCACACTACGGCTAAAAATACGTCGAGGATGACGCAGGAATAGTTCTAACAATCCGTATTCTTTGGGCGTTAGGTGTAATGATTCGCCTTTATAGGTGACTTTACCTGTATCCGGTTCTAGCCGCAGCTGCTCCCAAGTCAACACCTTGGATACCGTGGAGTTACGCCGCCGCAATAATGCTCTAATTCGCGCCATCAATTCGGAGAGATCATAGGGTTTCATCACATAATCATCCGCACCTGCTTCTAATCCGCGAATGCGATCGGCGCTACTTCCTTTGGCGCCCAGGAGGAGAATTGGCATTTGAGAACCTTGATGGCGCAGTTTTTGACACAGATGAATACCATCTAGGTTTTGGGGGGTAACATCCAAGACAGCTAAGTCATAGTGAGAGGTTTGAGCGAGTTCTAATCCATTTTCAGGGTTAGTTGCGGCTTCAACGGTGTAGTGATGACTGGTGAGGGCTTCAATTAGGGGTGAAGCTGTCGCTGGATCATCATCGACTATCAAAATCTTCATGGGAAACGGGAGAATGGGGAATGGGATAATTCTGTATTCCCTTTGATCTTCACCTGTTTCTCATGGATTCTTGAATGAAACGTACATAATCCTCAATAAAATTTAATAAGTAGGTGGGGACAATTAAAGTTAACGGTGGGGAACTCGCTTTCGCGAGAAGCAAGCTACGTCATTCGTCCTTTGTAAGGGTTTGAGGCTTTTTAACATAACTTCATAAGGTTGAGTTTATTTCCACCGACCTACTTAGTAGGGGTTTGGTTACCAAACCCCTACTCCAAACATTGACTTTAAATACATTCCTTAAACGCAACCCAACGGCTGGCGATGGGCATCCGCCAACCCGTGCCAAACGCCCGATCCGTAATCTTTAATCCTGGTGGTGCTTGGCGGCGCTTAAATTCTGCCCGCGCTACCATTCGCATCACTTTATGGACAACTTCTGGATCATGTCCGGCGTCGATGATTTGGGGGGCAGATTGATGGTCATGAATCAGACGTTGTAAGATATCATCCAAGATGTCATAAGACGGTAACGAGTCTTGGTCAGTTTGATCCGGTTTGAGTTCAGCGCTGGGAGGTTTGGCTAAGACATTCGCAGGAATAATTTCTGGTTGAGTATCCGATAATTGCGCTGGTAATTGTTCTGGGGTGGCTTGGCTTTCCTGTCTTTTCACTTTAGTGGAATTCAGCCATTGACAGAGGGAATAGACACGGGTTTTGGGAACATCTGCGATCGCGGCTAATCCACCGTTCATGTCCCCATAGAGAGTACAGTATCCTACCGCCATCTCTGACTTATTCCCCGTAGAGATTAGCAGATAGTCAAACTTGTTCGCGATCGCCATTAACAAGTTTCCCCGAATCCGGGCTTGAATATTCTCCTCGGCTGTGCCAAATTCAGTTCCGGCAAATAGGGGGTCTAAGGTTTGATCATACCCCTGCATCAACTCGCCAATGGGCAAGGTATGGGTTTTAATCCCTAAGTTTTTGGCTAACGCCAGGGCATCATTAATCGAGTGTTCAGAGCTATGGGGAGATGGCATGAGAACACCGAGTACATTTTCCCTGCCCAGAGCTTCCGTGGCAAGGGCAGCAACCAGGGATGAATCAATTCCCCCACTCAACCCAATCACCACTCGTTTAAAGCCACATTTGCGGGCATAGTCTTGGATTCCTAGAACTAAAGCAGACCAAATTTGAGCATTGGTACTTTCGGGGGCGGGTGCGATCGCACTCTTGAGTAAATCTCCTTGGACTGGATCAAAGTCTACCAGCAAGACATCGGTTTCAAAAGCTGGGGCGCGACAAACCATTTCCCCGGCGCGGTTAAATCCTACACTACTCCCATCAAAGATTAAGTCGTCATTCCCCCCCACCTGATTGGCGTAGAGAATCGGTTGCTGGTAACGCTTGGCACTATGTTGCAACATAGCTTCTCGCAGTTGTTGCTTGCCTACACTATAGGGCGAGGCGGAAAGATTCACGATCAAATCAACATTCTGCTGGTTTAAATCGGTAATCGGATTGAACTGATACGTGCGCTTTCCCCAAAACTCCTCATCGTTCCAGAGATCCTCGCAAATCGTCACACCAATTTTAATCGGGGTAGCTGACTCCGCCTCTAAGGTAAACGAATTACTCTGGACTCCAGCTTCAAAATAACGGTTCTCATCAAAGACATCATAGGTGGGCAACAAGCGCTTGTGAAACACCTGCTGTATCTTACCGCCCTCCAACAGGGCAATACTATTAAATAAAGGTTTACCTCCCGAACTCTCCGCTTTAGGATTCGCTGTCACCGTTCCCACTAAAACTGCTAGGGTTGAGGGTAACTGTTCGGCTAAATTGTCCAGACAGTCTGCCATGGACTCCATAAAACTGGGATTTAAGAGTAAATCTCGCGGCGGATACCCACAGAGGGAGAGTTCTGGCGTCAATAAGAGGCGGACACCCTGACGCGCTGCTTGATTTGCCGCATCAAGGATTTTTTGGGCATTGCTGGTTAAGTCGCCAATCGTGGGATTGAGTTGTGCGATCGCAAGTTTCATGGAAAACACACAATAGGCTAGCTAGGTTCAAGCTAACATGGGATTCGTCGTTAGTCATTCCGTCTTTGGTCTAATCTGGTGTCAATCTGGCTTTTTTGATTTCCCTCAAACTTCCGCCACAAAATAAAATATAGACAGGCAGGTACATTGAAACAGTCTTGCCCGGGGTGGGTAAAACTCAAGTTGAATCACAGGCTTTTGCTAACCTGTCAAACCTGATGACAGGAACTTGCGGTGGCGGTAGCTGTCATGCATTGGAGTCAATGACCCTCGCTTACTCCGTTAAACCGAGGACTTGGAAGAGTCAGCTTCCAACGTAAGCATTGTCTACCCGATCGAGTCTAACGCTGGACTCCCGCGAATCATGTTGAAAGTGACTGTGGCAATAGATCCCAGGATTAGATTAGGAGAACATTAAAGCATGGGTGGTCTCAAGCATTTTACCTACCTCGGTGGGATGACGCTAACATTCGGGTTAGCGTTGGTTTTCGCCGCACCTCGACTCAAAGCACAGTCGTTCGATATTAGTTTAGAGTTTCCTGAAGGAGAAGATATTGGTGCCCCTGAGAGGACTGGCGGGGGAGGACAAAGAGGTATACCGAATATACCTTGTGTTACCGGAAATAGAAGATTAACGGCGCTAACGCCAACGAATAATCTAATTACCACCATATCCCCCAACCCTAAATTATTTTGGTATGTTCCCCCCACGACAGCCCAGTCAGCCGATTTTCTACTTTTGGACGAGCAAAACCGGGAAATTTATTATACGAGGATACCCCTAACCCATAGACCCGGTATCGTAGAACTCAAGCTTCCTGATTACATATCTCTGACAACGGAAAAACGGTATCTTTGGACATTTGCCTTGGTGTGTAATCCCGATGATCGCAGTCAGGATCATTTTGCTCGAGGGTGGATTCAGCGTCAACCCCTGCAGACGGGAATCGCCCCACCCGAAGAACTGAACACTCTTCTTGATCAACTCGTTCATGAACCCGAAGGGATCAAAAAACGTCTCCAAGAGGAAGGATCTAACTATGCTCAAGAAAGGATTTGGGCAGAAACGCTGATGATTTTAGCTCGACTCTATCAGCAATTTCCCAATGACTCCGCGATCGCAGATGAGATGCAAGAATTGTTAACCTCGGTTGAGTTGGATAATATTCCAATTAACTGTTGGGTTCACTCCTGTTCGGTTGAGACTCAAGATGCTGAGGAGACTCAAGATGTTGAGGCGATGAGAGAACTGAACAATTAAATCCCTCTAACTTAGAACTCAAAACTCAGATGTACAAATCCTGTAAGCGGTGGCTTTGGCAATGGCGCGGCGTTTGGATAGTGACCCCAACGATTACGGGTTTAATCGTTCTCTTGCGGTGGACTGGGATGCTGCAAACTTGGGAATGGACAGCTTATGACCAATATATGCGTTGGCGTCCCTCTGAATCCTTGGATCAGCGAATTGGGATCGTGGGGATTGATGAGGCGGATGTGAAAAAAATTGGGCAACTTTCTCGATCGATTCTTCCCGATCAGATTTATGCCCAAGCTATTGCTAAACTCAAAACCCATAACCCTAAAGCCATTGGTCTGGATGTTTATCGGGATTTACCCGTACAACCGGGTCATCAGGAATTAGTTAAAGTCTTTGAAACAACCCCCAATCTGGTGGGAATTGAGAAAGTGGTTGGCGATAAGCGCCAGGATGCTGTCGCCGCCCCCCCAGCCTTGAAAGCCAAAGGACAAGTGGGCGCTAATGATGTCATCTTTGATGCCGATACTAAAGTCCGACGGGCACTCTTACAAGTTGAAGATGCCAATGGAGATGTTATTCCCAGTTTCGGATTTTATCTAGCACTTCTCTATCTTGATGCTCAAGGAATTAGCCCCAAACCAATACCTGGCGAACCCAATACCTGGCGGTTGGGAAAAAGCACGTTTTCTCGCTTCCAAAAAAATGATGGAGGTTATGTCCGCACGGATGCTGGTGGCTACCAAATCTTATTAAATTATCGAGGGAGCAAGAAACACTTTGAAACGATCTCATTGAATGATCTTCTAGAGGATCGTATCCCTCCCGATTGGGGACGCGATCGCATTATTCTGATCGGTTTTGTCGGGGAGAGTTTCCAAGACTGGATTTTTACACCCTACAGTAGTAGTTGGTTTGCTTTGCCCGAACGCATGTCTGGGGTAGAATTACATGCTAATATTACCAGTCAAATCCTGAGTGCAGCTTTAGAAGGACGCCCCCTGATTCAAACTTGGTCTCAACGGCAAGAAAGCCTGTGGATTTTGTTCTGGTCTACTATAGGTGCTATTGTAACCTGGCAGGGACGCTATCAGGGGAAAAAACGACGGGTCTCTGTACAACGATTTTTGGGGCTGATCCTGGCAGGGGGTGTCCTGTTGGGTAGTACTTATGGGGCGTTTTTAATCGGGTGGTGGATTCCTGTAGTTCCGCCTCTTTTGGCTTTATCGGGTTCAGTGGTGGCGATTACCAGTTATCTTGCCCATCAAGGGGGTAAAATCCGCGAAACCTTTGGACGTTATCTCACCAATGAAGTTGTTGCGAATGTTTTAGAAAATCCTGAAGGGGCTAAATTAGGTGGTGAACGGCGCACGATTACTATATTAACGTCTGATTTAAGAGGATTTACTGCCCTGACTGAACGTTTAATGCCAGAAGAGGTGGTGAATATTCTCAATTTTTATTTTGCCACGATGACGGATGTGATTACTCAATACCAAGGAACAATTGATGAATTTCTTGGGGATGGAATTTTGGTTTTGTTTGGTGCGCCGACGCTTCGTGACGATGACGCCCAACGCGCGATCGCGTGCGCGGTGGCGATGCAGTTGGCGATGACATCGGTTAATGAACGAATGAAACATCTGGGTTTACCTCCGTTGACTATGGGCATTGGGATTAATACGGGGGATGTTGTAGTGGGCAATATTGGGTCATCGAAACGAACAAAATATGGAGTAGTGGGGAGTCAAGTTAATTTAGCCTATCGCATCGAATCCTATACGACAGACAGTCAAATTTTTATCTCTCAGTCTACTCTAAATGCTGCGGGAAGTTGGGTGAGAATTGATAGCAAGATACGGGTTCAACCTAAAGGATTACCCGAACCTATCCCCATTTATGAAGTGGGGGGAATTGGCAAACCTTACTACTTGTTTTTAGCTAAACCTGATGAGCAATTTCTGCCCTTGGTCGATTCGATTCCTTTACACTACACGTTTTTGGAAGGCAAGCATGTCAGCGATATATTTTTTCGAGGAACTTTAGTCAAACTTTCTGCCAAAGGTGGCGAGATTAAATCAGAACAATTTATTAAACCTTTGACGAATATAAAGATTAATTTACTGATGGGTGATAAATTAATCTCAGCGAGTGAGGATATCTATGCCAAAGTGTTAGATAAACTCAGTGATGATCATTCATTTTATATTCACTTTACATTTTTACCGCCCCCTGTAGAAACGATGTTATCCAATCGTTATAAGTTACTGCGTCAACGTCAGGGCGAAAGTCAAGAACAGGCAATAAAACCTTAGAACACCAGTCCAGTAATCGGATGATCTACTTGAATTGTGCCAAAATGGGAACAAGACGAGGACATGATATGATGCTGCCGATAGTGTGGTTGAGGTGTTTTAAAACTGGAGTTTAGACTAATTCTGAAAATCCCAAATTTTAGTCTAAAGTCCAGTTAAAATTGATAGCGGAGTTGAGCTCTAACCCCATGGTCGGTGTAGTCTTCGCGCCCGACGACTGTTTCGTAATCGATCGCGCCGGAAAAATTCGGGGAAAACTGCACGTCCATTCCAGCGCCTAATCTCACGTAATCGCGATCGGGGTCGTCTGTAGTCGCCCGGATCGGAATGCCCGGTTGGGTGAGGAGTTCCGTCTCGATTTCGCGGCTGTCGTTGGCGAACTGGTGTTCGTAACGTACCCGGAAATTGGGTGTCACTGTAGTGTTGCCAACGTTGAACCCATAAGCCGCCTGAACACCCGCACTGAGAACCAGCGATTCGGCTTCTTGGTCTTGGACTGCCATATTCAGGCTACCCGCACCTTCCTCTGTGTAGTGATCAATTTCCACGCGATCGTAGCGAACTCCTACTGTTGGTCCATAAGACAAGTTACCCGATCTGGCATTGTAACCACCGTTCACATCAACCGAGAGTTGATTCCCGTCCGGGTCAGCAGTAGCCCTGCGGTTGTCGAATTCGATTTGGCGGGTTATCTCATAGTCATTCCAACCATAACTGACAAGGGTATCCGTATAAAAGTTACCCCGATTATAGTTGCCATAGATAGAAACGGCATAACCATCAACTTCAACCTCGCCAAGGTCATGATCAAGTTCGGTGTCATTGCTGAGGCGACTGACAGCAACTCCCAGCGCGAGGTCGCCCGTGACGCGGTAATCAACGCCAGCAGTAACCCCTGTCGTCGTGAAATCATAGCCCGGTTCGCTATTGCTGGTATCTTTATCGCCGAAGTTGATGTCACCGTTGACAAATGCACCAAATCGTTGTTCGGGGGGAGTTTCGCGGACACCTCGCAGGGACTGGAGCCGAGCGTCAATCGTTTGAGTCTGCCTGCGAGCAACGCTTAAGGCAATGTCGGCTTGGGGGATAACGGTTTGAGGACTAATCAGTACTGCCAAAACCGCTTCTCCAAACAACTCATGAACGGCAGCAGTAGGATGAATGTCATCCCAAAAAAAATACTCGTCGGGGTTGGGACAAACCGTATTGGTTGCCTCATTTAAGCAAGGTTCGGTCACGTTAGTTATGCCGTATCTGGCTGGCTCGGCGAGAATTTCATTAACCAGAGGATTGACATCGAGCGGTACGATCTGAACTTCACGGTTTTGAGCTAATGTTTGCAAAGCGGCATTTAAGTTGCGGTTATATTGATTAACGGCGGCGGTGAAGGCGTCGGCAGCAAGGGGAGAGGCTAATCCTAGAGGCGTCCTTCCCAAATCTGGCAGGTTGACTACGATAATCGTTTCAGCGCCGTTGGCAATCAGCGTTTTCACCGCATTGGATATGTTGTTGACCGTGGTTGTCGTGTCTATATCTGCTGGGTTTGTGCCTGGAACTACGTCGATGTAGTCGTTGGCACCGCCCCAAACGGTATAAAGCCCATTAGAATCGAGTGGTTGGGTTGTGGTGGTAAACTCAATAACCTGTTCTAGCACGTCCTCTGAGGTTGCCCCACCAAGGGCAAAGTTATTAGCTGGATTGTGATCAAGTCCTAATTCCAATCCCAGAACTTCCACCCAGACTAAACCGTTAGTAAAACGTCCCTCAAAATAGGGAGGGCTAGGAGGGAAGAGACCTTCAGATCGTTCAAATAGGTTGCCAACATCTGACAGACTATCGCCAAAGATGTAAAACTCCTCAAAGTTTTGTGCCGAAGCCTCGATCGGCAACAGGGTAGATAATAAAACAGATGCGATCGCTAGAGCTTGTTTTTGCATGAATATTACCCTAAGCTGAATAGCACTGACTTAAGCACCAATCTGCTCCTGAAACGTTAATACTATTATATCCGGCAAATGACCCCTAATAAAAAAACTGAAGCTGCCCTTCTACCTTCATCTAGAAAATAGGCGTTCGCTTGAGAATCGGGGTAGGCTTACCTAAGTAAAACCCTTGGGCATAATCCACACCTAACGCCTGCAATCGTTCCAGAATTGCCACATTTTCCACGTATTCGGCAATCGTCTTAATTTGCTTCGCCTTAGCCATTTGTACAATAGCAGAAACAATCGCTTCAGAGATAGGATTCTGCACCACATCCCGCACAAACATACCATCAATTTTGACAAAATCTAACGGTAATTCCTTAAGATAGGCTAAACTGGACATGCCTGTACCAAAATCATCCAAAGCAAACTGACAACCCAGGTTTTGTAAACGCTGGATAAATTGCCGGGTTTTATCTATGTTGATTAAGGCTACCGTTTCAGTAATCTCAAAGACTAAACTACTGGGGGGAACCGGATGATTAATCACGGCGTTTTCCAGGAAGTCGAGAAAGCTGTCATCATTAACACTGGAACCAGACAGGTTAAACGCAATAATACACCCACAATAATAATCCCTTGCCCAACAACCCATACATTTACTCGGGTGATAAATACCATTGAAAAAGGATTCCAGCACCCAACGATCAATGGATGGCATTAACCCAGATTCTTCGGCACAGGGAAGAAAGTAATTGGGTGGGATAATTCTACCATCTTGTCCCACCATTCGGATTAAAATTTCCTTGTGAACATGACCCTCGTCTCCCTGAAGGAGAGGGAAAATCGGTTGAAAGTATAAGCAAAAACGATCTTCTATAAGGGCAGTTTGTAAGGCTTGACGACTGGTTGATTCTTGACAGAGATTTTGTTGCACATTTTTCACCTCCAATTTGCCACCTGCTGCTCTTTACCTAAATGCTACCAGAAAGGCGGTTTGAGAACAGGTTATAGGGATAACAGTTAAGCGTGAATGAGGGGCGAAACAAACTGATGTAGCAATTATCAATGAGTTCTGGAATCTTCTGTTTTCAGTTAAGCGTTCCTTTGACTCACCAAAATATTTACGACTCAAGTCGAATCGCTATCGGTTTATTGTTGGGATAAGCGTTTAACGGTTGTACCCCCTAAGCGCTGATCCGCATCTTCCAGTAAAGTAGGAATTGTATCAGCATGGGGACTCCGGTGTAAACATGTCTGAAGGTTGATTTTTCTAATTTGATTAGCTTTAGCACCTGGAAACCAGTGTCCCGCATTGGTTAAGAGGTTGTAACGCATTTTAGCATATTCAACCATATCATAGGCGATCGCTAAATTTCTTAGCCACAAAATCACCGGGATATTCACACCACCGGGGGTTTCCTCGTGGCTGGGTAAACCGATGTGCCAGGTTTTGAACCAGTCTTCTCCGAGTCGTGCGATCGCGGCGGCTTCTAATCGTGCCACAATTGGGGGTAATATTTCATCAACCTGATCCAATAATTCAACGGCTTTCAAATGTTCATCAAAATCACTAGGGCGAGATGCACCTAAACTCAAGGTATGCACCTGGGGATGAGACAGGCAAAATAAATCATTAAATACCATTGGACTCAATGGTTTACAAAGTTCAACTAATCGCCGTGGCGGTTTATACAGCATTCCCCCTTTATCCGATGGACTAATAATAAAAATGCCCATATCATGGCGAGTTGCGGCTTCAATTGCAGTCCAATTAAATTGATTGATATAGTACCAGTGCAGATTAACATAATCAAACTGATCGGTTTCAATAGTTTTGACAATTAAATCCTTAGCACCGTGGGTAGAAAAGCCAATAAACCGCACTTTACCTTGGGCTTGTAACTGACGCGCCACATCCATACAGCCTCCAGGACGAATGCTATCCTGGAGCAATTGCGGCGTGTTTATGCCATGAACTCCCAGCAAATCAACATAGTCAAGGTTGAGGAATTTCAACGACTGCTCAAACTGACGTCGAAATTCTTTGGGATCTGGTTTAGGACTAACTTTTGTCTGGACAATTAATTGATCACGGGGAAATTTGGGCAAAATTTTGCCTAACTGCATTTCTGATGTACCATAACCCCGGGCTGTTTCAATATGATTAATACCGACTTCAATCGAGCGACGAATGGTTGCTTCTAAGTTGCGTTGATTATCTTTCGGAATTAACCAGGCGGGCATATCTTTCCATTTGAATTGATACCGCATCCCGCCACAGGAGAATACTGGCATGTGTAGTTCAGTGCGTCCAAATCGTCTGTACTGCATCATAAAAATGTTTAGAAGTCAAGTCCTTAACGGGTGAATCTTAAAAATTTGTATTCAACCTATCTTCACTTTAAGCCAAAGCCAAAATATCTGGCGATGGGAACGGTGGAAAAATGACTGACAGATCAAGGCAAGATGCTCGCACTACATACAAGGATTTCGTAATTCTTGACATTAAGATTTAAATGCCGAACAGCTTAGACTGGCAACAATGTAAGATAAACTTCTACAGTCGTAGACTATCCCCATCCCTCAATGACTCGATTTCCCCATGACCAATTTGCCAAGGATTATCTTGACCAACTCTTGTCCCCAATCGGAAAAGTGGAAACCAGTCGCGACATTGCTGGGGAAGTGCGAGAGGTTGACGTTTTATTTATCCCCACCTCTATCTCAGATGACTACCTCCTCTCTCTGGGACTTTTAGGGCGCTTTGTCACAACTCCTGCTGTCTTTGAACCTTTTCGCAACGCCGTCACCGCCGATCAAATTTGTGATTGTCTGGCGAAACTGTTTGACCTACATCGGGAATTGAGACGACGCGCCAGACGGGAGTCCACTTCCATTAATCTGAGTGAACTCTCCCAATTATGGATACTCACCCCCACCGCCTCAACACCCTTACTCGATAGCTTTGCAGCCTTCAGTGATGAGCAAAACTGGTTAAGTGGACTCTACTTTCTCCCCCAGGCTTTCCGAACAGCCATCGTCGTCATCCACCAACTCCCCCGTACCCCCCAAACCCTATGGCTGAGACTTCTGGGAAAGGGCAGAGTCCAACAGCAAGCCATCGAGGAGATCACCGCATTACCCGAAGACAGCCAACGGCGGGAGTCTACGCTAGAGTTATTGTATAACTTGCAAGCCAACTTACAAGCCAATCAAGAACAACCCTTAGACACAGAGGAGAGGGAGTTAATTATGGCATTAGCACCCCTTTATCGGCAACAACTGGATGCGGCTCGGCAACAAGCCAGGGAAGAAGCTATGCAACAGGGATTACAGGAGGGATTACAACAGGGATTACAGGAGGGATTACAACAGGGATTACAACAGGGATTACAACAGGGATTACAACAAGGATTACAACAGGGATTACAAAAAGGATTACAACAAGGATTACAACAAGGACATCGGCTGATGCTCGAAAACGTTCTCCAGACTCGCTTGGGACAGTTAACCTCTACCCTCGCTGCTTTAATCACTCCCTTATCGGCATTGCCCTCTCAGCAGTTAACTCCCTTTCTACTGCAACTGTCTCAACTCGAAAATAGTGAATCAGGAATTCAACAGGCACAGCGTTTTATTGTCGAAAATTTACTCAGAATTCGTTTTGGAGAATTGGACGCTCAACTCACCGCACTGGTCACTCCTTTATTAGGATTACCTCCCCAAGACTTAAGCCAATACCTCTCACAATTGCCTCAGCTATCCCGTGAGCAACTCCTGGCTCGATTTCCCCAAGCCAGTTCTTAAACGTGCCGTTGTCGTTCCCTCAGAGGAGCAGTTCAACAACCCCAACTTACTTTGTTGAAGTTGGGGATTGCCGGACAAACGGTGAATGAAAAATAACTAGATATTACTGAACTGATTCTTTATAAACTGGCAATGTAAAATAAAAGGTACTTCCAGAACCTAGGGTACTTTCTGCCCAAATCCCCCCCCCATGTTGCTGGATAATGCTGCGGCAAATCGCCAATCCTAAACCAGTACCTCCTTTTTGGCGGGAATCGGAAACATCGACTTGCTGAAATCGCCCAAAGATGCGTTCAAGGTGTTCCGGGGGAATTCCTCGTCCTTGGTCGGTAACGTGAAATAAAATACAATCTGATTGATGTTGGACACCCACGGTGATCGTCGTATTACTCTCAGAAAACTTGATCGCATTACTCAACAGATTCGTCAGGGTTTGAATAATCGTATCAGGCGCAACATAAACTTGAGCCGATAGGGGAGTCACCTGGATTGCAATTCCCGCCGCCTCCGCGATCGCATCTATCGCTTCGACGGAATGTTTGATTAAATCTGCCACATCGCAGACTTCCTTAACTAGCGTCACTTGACCGGAATCCAAGCGTTCTAAACTAAGGATGTCATTCACCAATCGCCCTAAGCGATCGCAGTCTGTTACCGCAATATCTAACATCCGTTTGGCTTTGTCGGGTTGATTATCATAGACTCCCATCTTAAGCAAACCCAGAGAACCGCGCATTGAGGTGAGTGGGGTGCGAAGTTCATGACTAACCAGAGAAATAAATTCATTTTTCATCCGTTCCACAGCTTGACGCTGGGTAATATCTTCGCCAATACTCATGATTCCTGCGATCGCGCCAGTAATATCTCTTAGCACGGTATTATTCCACGCAATCAGTCGTTCTTCACCGGATTTGGTCAGAATGGAGTTCTGGTAGTAGGCGTGGCTGTTGTGGTATAAAAGTTCATGGAAAGTTTGTTTAAGCTGCGGCTGCTCGGAGGATGGGATAAATGTATTGAACCAGTTTTTCCCGAAAACTTCGGCTGAAGTATAGCCAGTTAAGCCTAAGCCAAAGGGGTTCATATACTCCACATCCCCCTGCCAATCTAAGCCAACAACCAGTAGTTGCACATTCTCTAAGAGCGATCGCCATCGACGTTCCGTTTCTTGCAGGATCTGTTGGGTTTGATGACGCACGCGAATCTCTTGCTGTAAGCAGGCATTTTGTTCGGTGAGTTGCTGGGTTAACGCCCGTAGTTGCAGGTGAGTCTGGACACGAAGTAACACCTCTTCAAGCTGAATTGGCTTGCTGATATAGTCTACAGCACCCAGTTTTAGCCCCTTAATCTTGTAACTAGGATTCGCGCGATCGGCAACGGCTGTCATAAAAATAACTGGAATATCTTGGGTTTCCTCCTGCGCTTTTAAACGACGACAGACTTCAAACCCGTCCATTTCTGGCATCACCACATCCAACAAAATTAGATCCGGTTCGGTTATTGCCACAATTTTTAACGCTTGGATGCCACTTTTAACCGCGAGGACGTTAAATCCTGCTTTCATTAAAAAATCTGAGACTAATTGCAGATTAGCCACAGTATCATCAACTAATAAGATTTGGGGCAAGGAAGAGGACATGAACGGACTGGCATGACTGAATTTTGCAAAAAGCGGCACGTTGCCATTTTTATTGTTGCATAAGTGGGTGAGTTTTAACTCAGACCTTGCACCATTTTTAGTCCGCCTATTTTTTCTCGCTCAATTGTCCTTTTCCTGTAATTTTCCCTAAGGGCGGGTTGAGTCCAGTTATCAGTTTTATTAATAACTTTATCGGTACAACCCGCGCCGACAAATTGTCTTATTCTGCCTCTTATCTTTTGCTCAATTGACCTCTAATTAATGTTAATGACTCACCATCCAAGGGCGTCCATTTTTATGCTGACTATACTTTGGTGTTGTCGATTCTGTAGAACGCTTCACCAGTCGCGGTTCCTTTGGTTTGGGTAAACTCCCCGAATTTAAATTCACCATGGGCGCAGAAAATACCCGTTTCGCTACCACCTGACAGGTTGGACAAAGCAGCGGTGTTCCTGCTTCTGCCAATGTGCGCCATTTCTCAAAATCCCCACAAGTATCACAGCGAAATTCGTACAACGGCATATCTTTTTTCTCCTGATAACCTTCTACCCTCTACTTTCTTATACTAAGTTGGCAGAATTGGCTGATTAAAAATTTCCGTGGGCAAAGCTAATGTACAACAGGCATTAGGAATATCCACAATTCCACTGATCCGCCCTTCAATCGGCGCACAGCTTAACAGTAAATAGGCTTGTTCTCCCGTAAATCCAAACTTTTTCAGGTATTCAATCGCATTTAAACATGCTCGCCGATAAGCGACATGAGCATCTAAATAATATTGCTGCCCAGTTACCTCATCAACTGAAATCCCTTCAAAAACTAAATACTCAGAATAGCGCGGTTCAACGGGACCCGGCTTAAAAATTGGGTTAGTCATCCCATATTTTTCCACACCCCCTTTAATAATATCGACGTGCAGATCAATATAACCCGACATTTCAATCGCACCGCAGAATGAAATCTCACCATCTCCCTGGGAAAAATGAATATCTCCCATAGACAGTTTTGCACCATCTACATAGACTGGGAAATAAATCCGTGACCCTCTCGATAGATTCTTAATATCACAATTTCCCCCATGTTCACGCGGCGGAACCGTGCGGGCGGCTTCAGCGGCAACTCGGTCAAATTCTGCCCCTTTTAACGACCCTAAAATCGCATTTTGCGGGTTGGGTAATGCCGCTAAGGGTGGCACACGATTAGGATTTGTTGCCACCAATTCCGCTTCCCGTTTATTCCATTGTGCCAATAATTCTGCTGACGGCGCACACCCAATTAAACCGGGATGAGTGATTCCGGCAAATCGCACGCCGGGAATATGACGAGAATGAGTATAAATCCCCTGTAAATCCCATATCGCTTTAGCCGCATTGGGAAAATGATCTGTGAGAAATCCACCACCATTTTCTCTAGCAAAAATACCCGTAAAGCCCCATTCATACCCTGGTAATGCACCAATATCTAATAAATCAACAACCAGAATATCCCCCGGTTGCGCCCCATTCACATGAATAGGTCCACTCAACACATGCACCACCGTTAAATCTACATCCCGCACATCATCGGGGTTATCATTATTTTTAATTTGCCCATCTGTCCAATCTTTACATTCAATGCGAAAGACATCGCCAGGATTAACAGAAACCACGGCGGGAATATCAGGATGCCAGCGATTATGACCGACTAACTCCTGTTCTGACATGGGTTTAGTGAGGTCTACTTTAAATAGAACGTCGGGCATAGAATACCTCTGATGAATAGATTGTTTTGTTGTAACTATTCAACGAGTAAACGAAAAGCAATTACTGTATAATTAAATACAAAAAACAGCTTATATTTAATAGAGAAGCTTTTTAATATTAAATAGTGTAAATAAACCTATCCATTAAAGGAGAGTTTTTGCCTAAAGCTAATTCATTAAACGCTTAACTAATTTTTGAGTGATGGGAAAACCCGTTTGAGACTCGACATGTAAAAACATCGGGCTAGGATTTGCCTCTAAAAATACATACTCACCCTGGGGACTCAGACTGGCGAAAGACCGAGAACTAATTTCAGTCGTTCCAATAATCATATTTTTGCCATCAACACATGCCAATTTGGCAGTAAAATAGTATAAATCTACCTTTAGTAAACTTGACCAGATGATAATATTTGCGCCCTAGGGTCAGAGTATACAGCAAAAGCTTGGGACGATCATCTCTCTTCAGGATAGGCAACATCCTACACCCTACACCCAGTCTCTTTATCCTTACAGTGCATGACAACCAACCTCAAGCGCCGATGGCTTGGCGTAACCATTTAATTTGACCCAATTGTTCCGTTTTATGGCTCAGCGTGATCGGGATTTCAATCACAAACTCTGTGCCGATACCCATTTGAGAATTACAGGTAATTTTTCCTTTGTGTTTCTCAATAATTTGATAACTTACGGCTAATCCCAATCCTGTCCCTTGTCCTACAGGTTTTGTGGTGAAAAACGGTTCAAACAAATGCTCTTGCAAATGAGCAGGAATACCTAAACCATTATCGGAAATCCGAATAATCACAGTTGAGTTTAACTCAGCTATTTCCGTACTAATTCTAATCTGGGGTATGAAGGAATCATTCTGCTGGCTTTTTTCGTCTAACGCCTCAATCGCATTACCGAGAATATTGATAAACACTTGATTCAGTTGCCCCGGATAACACTCTACTTTAGGTAACCTACTCAATTGTTTATTCACTTCAATAGCGGGTATGTTAGGCTTTTTATTGAGGCGATTCTGTAAGAGTATCAAGGTACTCTCCAACCCCTGATGTAAATCAGTTGTCTTCATCTGGGCTTCATTCAGGTGCGAAAAATGCTGGAGCGATCGCACAATATCTTGAACCCGAACAACGCCTTCTCGAATCGAGTTGAGGGCTTTGGGAAAATCTGTCCTGAGAAAGTCAAGCTCAACCGCTTCCATTTGCTCTTGAATCGGGGCAACAGGGTGAGGATAATACTGTTGATAGAGATCGATCAATTTGAGCAAATCACACCCATATTGATGGGCAAAGCCAACATTTCCGGAAATAAAACCAATGGGATTATTAATCTCATGGGCAATTCCCGCCACTAACTGTCCTAAGGATGCCATTTTTTTCGTTTGTACCAACTGCGCTTGGGCATTTTTAAGTTCACACAAGGCAAGTTCTAATTGATACGCTTTTTTGCGTTCTCCGGCTTCTGACTCTCGCAAAGCCTCCTCCGCTTGTCTGCGATCGCTAATATCCCGATGAGTCCCTGTCATCCTTACTGGGTTCCCTGCTTCATCCCACTCAAAGACTTTACCGCGAGACAAAATCCACTTCCATTTCCCCGTTTTACATCGCATCCTAAATTCGACTTCATAGATAGGAATCAATCTATCTATATAAGCCTTTAATACAGCTTTTACTCTTGATAAATCCTCAGGATGTATTAATTCTTCAAATGCCTGAAAATTATCGTCTATTTCGTCTTCTGCATACCCCAGCATCGCTTTCCACTGCGGATTAAAATAAATATCTCCAGTGATTAATTGCCAATCCCATAATCCCAAATCACTCCCAGATAACGCCATTTGCAGTCGTTCTTCGGAAATGCGTAAGGCGGATTGGGTTAACACCTGTTCCGTAATATCATTTAGGGTTCCTGTGGTTCCCGAAACCGTACCATCGGCGGCAAAATTTATCCGCGCATGTACCTCCAACCAACGAATTTCACCCGATTTCGTCAGGTAGCGTACCGTAGGGCGACAGGATTGTTGGACTCCAGTAATCAGCGCATCAAAGTTGTTTCGTCCCTTTTGCCAGTCATCCGGATGAATACCGTTTAAAAAGGATGTTCCGATACTTTCAGCAATTGAAAAGCCAGTAATTTCTGTCCAAGCCCGATTCAGGAATGTCCAATGTCCATGGGTATCAGTTTGGAAAATAACTTCTTTGACATTATCGATAACCGACTGATATTTTTCCTGATTCAGACGTTGGCATTCTTGGCGTTGCTGACTGTCAATCGCATGACGAAATGCCCGAATTAATCGGTAACTTTTGAGATTTTCCGTTACCTGATCATCCGGTGTCCCCGCTTGGATAACTTGCAGGGTTAAGGGTTCATCCTGGTTAGCCCTTAATCCGAGAATTGGCAGGGTTAAGCCCAACTGTTTTATCTGAGTAACCGTATCGAAAACGTGAGGATCAGCGTGGGACAAATGAACGACGAGAAGATCAAACGCTTCCTGACTTAATCGAGTTAGGGCTTGACAACTCTGCCTAACTTGTTGAATAATAAACGAATATCTAATTTCAGAACATAATCCTTCTCCCAATAGTTTTATCGTTTGGTAACCATCTTCGACGATGAGAACTTTCAGCGATATAGTGTTGGGGTTTTGGGTAGGGTCTAGCACCGATAACATAAGATTTGCCTAAGAACCTGTTTCTACTCAGTTTGACTGTTATTTAAAATGGAAGATCAGGCTGTAGTAAATTCAACTGTGACAGTTTATAAACTGAACTACAGTTGTACACGCCTACTCTCGGTCTAATTTCTATTCAGAATGTTTTCAAAGCTCTGCCAATTTATTCAAATCCAGATAAAATTTCTAATTGACTCTCTCTAGATAGAACGTCAGTTCCGTAATCGCAGTTAGGGATTAAAATTCGTCAAAAGTAGTCTGCCCAAAATTTATTTTCTGTAGTTATTGTTACTCTTTGTCAGGAACTTCAGCCGACAATTTTGCTTACTGAAAAGGTACTCTAGAGAAAGCAAGACGACACCCACATAGTCGGTCGAGAGCCTAGTATCAGTGATTCGTGATCAGCAACCGTAAGTGCATCTATGAATGTTTACTGGGTTACGGCTTGTTACAGGGTCACTGCTTTTTACCGCACTATACTAGTTATTCCCTTAGACCTTTTTAGACGTTTTTCCCTGAACTTGATCGAAGTTGTGACTTCATGATAGTTAGGGATTCGGTCATCAATTCATATTTTTAATATTAATTTAATTTATACTTAATATAAGTTAAAGCTATAAAATTCCTATTCGTTGTTCCTTGTCATTTATCGGGGGTAGTTGACTCCACAAACCGAGAGCGGTGGGAATCATCAAAATGAAGGATGGGCTAGTGTAGCCGCTTTTTCGTAGAATAAATCCACAGTCTGAAATTACGGTGATGGGTTGAGGGGGTGAGGGGAAGATGGGGTGAAGTTTTTATTATGGGTGATTTGCCGGACATCATATTACTGGGTCAAGCCGTGTTCCAGTGCATAACGGACTAACTCTGTACGACTATTGGTTCCAGTTTTGCTAAACAAGCGACTGACATATTTCTCCACATTGCGGACACTGGTTTCCAGGCGGCGGGCAATTTCTTTATTCATCAGCCCTTGGGCAACCAAATCCAAAACACTTTGCTCTCGCGGCGTAAAGTCAATGCGGATGGGTGGGGGAGTTTGAGAAATATTACCCCGTTGAGCCAACATTTCCCGAATCGCAGTTAGCTCTTTTTCGATATTCCCTAAATCTGCCGTACCCGCTGTTTCCTGAGCCGTGGTAGCACGACGTTCCAGCAAATTCTCCACAATGGCGACTAATTCATCTGTATCAAATGGTTTAGACAAATAAGCATCACAACCTGCCTGATAGCCTTGAATCCGGTCTGTGGTCATGCCTCTAGCCGTGAGAAATATCACCGGCAGTGATTTGAAACGAGGGTCTTCTCGCAGTTTCTTAAGAAACTGATACCCATCGACTTGAGGCATCATAATATCCGTAATCACAAGATCCGGTGTTTTTTGTTGTAACATTTGCCATGCATCATTGGCATTACTGGCAACATCGACAGTAAACCCTCCCACCTCTTCTAAATAGGCGGGGACTGATTCCCGAATCCCCGGTTCGTCATCGACCAGTAACAGTTGTGCTGACATCTCTCACTTCCTTTGCCATTCTTTATCCCAATGTAATGGAAATTTATAATAACGGCGTAGAACTCACCAGTTCAACTCCAGCGTTGAGGGGGACACCCGGCTCAAATTATTACTCTAGTTGGGGTAGAAGTCTCTCTTCGTGCCTCTATTCCCGCCGTTTTTTGAGTTTTTCTTTCTTTGGAGAGAGTCAACTTTCTCCCTTACCCTCTTGAAAAGAGTTCCACACAAGCGGACACTAAGACTTGAGAGTCTATCGGCATTCCAGAGGTGTTTCGTGAAAAGAGTATTAGGTATCATTCTCGGAGGTGGCGCGGGCACCCGCCTTTATCCATTAACCAAATTGCGGGCTAAACCGGCTGTTCCTTTGGCGGGTAAGTACCGCCTGATTGACATTCCGGTCAGTAACTGCATCAACTCCGAGATCTATCAAATTTACGTTCTTACCCAATTTAACTCAGCGTCCTTGAATCGGCACATTACCCGTGCCTATAACTTTGCTGGCTTTACCGACGGATTTGTTGAAGTTCTAGCTGCCCAGCAAACTGCTGAAAATCCTAGCTGGTTTCAGGGCACAGCAGACGCGGTTCGTCAATATTTGTGGCTTCTAGAGGAGTGTGATGTTGATGAATATATCATTCTGTCTGGCGACCATCTCTATCGGATGGACTATCGCCATTTCGTGGAACACCACCGTGAAACGAAAGCTGATATCACCCTTTCTGTGGTGCCTATCGGTGAAAAACTGGCAACCAGTTTTGGTTTGATGAAAATTGATCACACCGGCAGGGTAATTGATTTCAGTGAAAAGCCCAAAGGGGATGCGCTGAAGCAAATGCAGGTGGATACGACGGTTTTAGGGTTGAAACCCGATGAGGCAAAGGAAAAACCCTATATTGCCTCGATGGGAATTTACGTCTTTAGTAAAGAGGCGTTGATTAAGTTGTTGCAAGCCAACCCCGAACAAACCGATTTCGGTAAAGAAATCATCCCCGGGGCATCAGGAGATCATAACGTTCAAGCCTACTTGTTCAACGACTACTGGGAAGACATTGGTACCATTGAAGCGTTCTATGAGGCTAATCTAGCGTTAACTCGCCAACCCCAGCCACCGTTTAGTTTCTACGACAAAGAGGCACCGATTTATACTCGCGCCCGTTATTTGCCTCCGACTAAACTTTTGGATAGTCATGTGACGCAATCGATTGTGGGAGAAGGTTGTATTCTTAAGGATTGTCGTATCCATCACTCGGTATTGGGAGTTCGCTCTCGCATTGAAGCCGATTGTGTGATTGAAGACACTCTGATTATGGGATGTGACTTCTATGAACCCTTTGCCGAACGTCAATCCAACGTAGAGACGGGACGTGTACCCTTAGGGATTGGTGCAGGAACCACAGTTCGCCGTGCCATCATTGACAAAAATGCTCGCATTGGTCACGATGTTCAAATTGTCAACAAAGATCACGTTGAGGAAGCTGAACGGGAAAAACAAGGCTTTTTGATCCGCAATGGCATTGTCGTTGTCCTCAAAAATGCCGTAATTCCCGATGGAACGGTCATTTAGGTCTTGATTAATGACTAGGGAGATGAGGAAAAGAAAGTTTGAGTTTTGAGTTGACACAGATCTCGATCTGTGTCCTCCCTCATCTTTCTCAAGCGGCTGGAGACCCTGGCTTTTAGCGACGGGAGGAAAGCCGCGCCTCCGGTTACCGTTTACAGTTTTTACAGGGAATGTGATAGAATGTGAGGCATGACTCAACGCGCCTACCGATACCGCTTTTACCCAACGCCGGAACAAGAACAACTCTTGCGCC
>NZ_JAVJNP010000110.1:0-146603 GCF_040217205.1 Coleofasciculus sp. A1-SPW-01
CACGAACAGACTTTTGTATTGTTCCGGCGCGGAGGGGCATCCCGTGTCGTTAATAAAGCCAAGAGTCTCCTAAACAATAGTCGGATTGTCTTGGAAGCCTACACCATACCTGTACTCAGGTTGGTGTAGGAGTATGTCACAGAATCAGGCATTGATGAATGTCCCTAATTAGCAACAATCTCAACCGCATGAAGCAACTCGACGTTCTTAAAAATTACGCTAAAGCTGTAGCGATTGGTGCTTATGACCATCATTCTCCCGGTCTATTTGGTAAACATGACAATGTGAGACGGTTATGGGAAGACCGCTTTAACCGTAATGTCATGAGTCATTTTCTCAGTCCCCTCGTTATCCAGAAGCAAGACGAAGGAACTGATCTGCGGGTGATGGATTTGGGTTGTGGTGCAGGAGAAGGCTTAGGTATTCTGACGAGTTTACCTCAAACTCCGCCAACACTCGATGCTCAGATTAAGACTGTGCTGGATTATCAGGATATTGGTCACTACAAGGGTGTGGATATCAGTCCAGCGATGATTGAGAAAGCCGCAACTCTCCATGCTGACCACCCGCAAACCAAGTTTGAAGTCGCGGATTTGAATGAAGGGCTACCCATTGCTGCGGGGGAACCTGCCTACGATATCTACTTTTCTTCTTATGGGGCATTGTCACACCTCAACGATCGCTCATTAGCCAGAGTGATTGGCGATATTTGCGACCATATAGGAGACAAAGCCATTTTTGTGGGCGATTTTCTGGGTCGCTATTCCTATGAGTGGCCCCGTTATTGGGGCGAATCGGCTGGGAAACAATCCACGATGAATACCTACTCGATGTCCTACATCTATCCCCCAGATGCTAGGGGCGAAATTGAGGTGGAACGATTCGAGATTCGGTATTGGGGTGGCGAGGAGTTCGATCAGTTTATCCACGCCGTAGCGGAGAGTAAAGGGGTAAAGATTTCCCGACGACGATTGTGCGATCGCTCGATTTTGGTGGGTCGCCACATGAATACCCGTGAATTTAATCCGGAAGCGCCTCCAATTCGAGCGGCGATTAACTCTCTACATGAAATTAACTGTCGCACCGATTTGTCTCAGTTAATTTTTCAGTACAATCCTCATCCGGATCATCCTCACATCAATCGCTTCTTCTCCAATTTTCAAGATGCTTGGAATGCAGTCGTTTATGCCTGTATTGATGCTCTTGGTCAGTGGCGCAACCCCCATAAGTTATTAGCTGAACCGCAAGCGGGTTATCCCCCTGTTGTCCAAGACGCGATCCGTACAATTCGCAACGTGGTACGCACTGCACCGACACTGTGTTTTGAAGACCCTAGAGCCAATTTAGTTGAACCCCAACTTGCCTATTTGTTGCGGAATCTAGAGTGGAACTTCCAGCAAGGTTTGGGAACTGCCCATGGACTTTTGGTCGTCTATGAGTTTTCTAAATAATTCTTGACATTGTTGCATTTTTTGACTAATGAATGAGTAGAGATGTTCGGTGCAACGTCTCTACCGCACTCACTCAAGAATTAAGTATGTAGACCGAAATAGCCGAGAACTAAAGTTCTGGCTAAAAGCTAAAACCCGTTAAAACGGGTTCAAAGTCTTAAATTGCCAGCTAAAATTTACTTGGTTATACGAGGATCGCTATATAGCGCGTCTATTAAGCAGGTTTGCGGAAATAAATTCAACCTTATGGAGTTATGTAAACAAGCCTCAAACCCTTACAAAGGGCGTAGCTTGCTTCTCAAGGGTAGCGAGTATGACGAATGACAAATGACAAATGACGAATGACGATCTCAGCCGTTAACTTTAATTGTTCCCACCTACTTATGACTCTTCCGACACTTGCTCTAATTCTCGCAGCGCCTGTTGACCTGCACCCACGGCTAATCCCATCACACCGCCAATTGTGGCATATTGAGACATGGCATTGGGTCGCTGATCAGCATGATTAATTTCAGCCACGCCGATGCCTAAGATTACACCCGCAATACCTGTGATAACGCTGGAAAAAATAATTCGCTTACTATTCATTTTCCCTAACCTAAACTGAAAAAACTGTAGTAATTTGCTGTATTCTACGTTTACATTTACCAAAGATTAGGGAAACTGGGTAACTAAAGTCAATTTTTGCAACAAAATTATGGCTTTGTTAACATTAGATAATTTTTGTTCATCGTTTTTGATACATTTGGCGGCATTCCTTTAACAAATATTACCGCATTGTTACTTCAGGTTTCGGCTCAAGCTCTTGTGACTCCGGTGTCTTCTGGTTTTTGCCAGGGGAATTAAACAAGCGATCGCTCCCCGATTTGATCACAATATAGAGGATAGGAACCACAAACAGACTCAGGAACGTGGCGATGAACATTCCCCCGAACACCGCCGTTCCCAGGGATTGACGGCTTCCTGACCCTGCACCTGTCGCAATCACCAGGGGAAAAATTCCGAACAATGTAGAAATCGCCGTCATCAAAATCGGTCGCAAACGCTGCTGCGCCGCCTCAATCGCCGCTTTCCTCAGCGTCATTCCTTGGTCGCGTAGCTGGTTGGCAAATTCTACAATCAGAATCGAGTTCTTACTGGCTAAACCAATCAACATCACCAAGCCAATCTGACAATAGACATCATTCGGTAAACCTCGCAACGATTGCGCCATTAGCGCTCCCAAAATCGCCAAGGGAACCGCCAAGAGAATAATAATCGGGTCGATATAACTTTCATATTGAGCCGCCAACACCAAGAACACAAAGACCAAACCAAAGCCGAAAATAATCGTCGCTTGACCGCCAGACTGGATTTCTTCCAGGGATAACCCAGACCATTCATAGCCTAATCCTGGCGGTAATACCTCAGCAGCGACTTCTTCCATGGCTTGAATCGCGTCTCCCGAACTGACTCCTTGCGCGGCTGACCCATTAATTTCAATTGAGCGGAACAAGTTATAGTGATTAATGGTTTGCGCCCCTGTGGTTTGCGTCACCGTGACCAAATTCCCCAAAGGAATCATCTCATCCCGTGCTGAACGCACATAAAGTTGATTAATATCCTCTGGATTTGAGCGGAATTGGGCGTCAGCTTGGACATAAACCCGATAGGTACGTCGTTCTAGAGTAAAGTCATTCACATAACGCGACCCCAAATAGGTCTGCAACGTCTCAAAGATATCATCAATATCCACCTCCAACGCCTTCGCCCGGTTACGGTTCACCTCAATCTGCAACTGGGGGGTATTCGCCGCATAAGTACTAAACACCGCCTGTAACTGGGGATTCTGATTACCAGCACCGAGCAATTTTCCCATATTTTCAATTAGTGAATCTAAGCTAAAATTACCTCGGCGGTCTTGCAGTTGAAATTGAAACCCACCGAAACTCCCCAAGCCTGGAATTGAGGGAGGATTCACCGGAAACACTCTGGCTTCTTTAATCCCAAACAAAGCACCCTGGACTTTATTAATCACAGCTTCAGCAGACTGAGAGGGATCAGTTCGTTCTGACCAAGGCTTCAGCGTGGTAAAAACGATCGCGCTATTCGCCGTATTCCCACTAAAACCAAAACCGCCCACCGCAAACGTGGCTCGCACTTCATCCAGGGGTAAAATAATATCTTCAATCTGCTCAATCACGTCATGGGTGTAGTTGAGCGACGAACCTTCCGGTCCTTGGACAATCGTCATAAAATAGCCTTGGTCTTCATCCGGGAGAAACGCGGATGGCACACTATCGTAAACCCACACCGTTAGTGCCAATAAACCAATAAACACCACAATCACCAGAGTTTTCACGCGAGTCAGGATAATCAGAAATCGCCGATATCGCTGCTGCATCCCCTCTAAGAACCGATTAAATCCATCAAATAAGTGACCCCACAACCCTGTCGCCTCTGGCTTTTGCCGTAAGATTAAGCCAGACAGGGTTGGCGTCAGGGTCAGCGCCATAAACGTGGAGACGGCAATTGAAAAGGCAATGGTTAACGCAAATTGTCGGTATAACGCCCCCGTTGTTCCGGGAAAGAAAGCCACGGGAATAAATACCGCCATTAACACCAAGGATGTAGCAATAACCGCCCCCACCAATTCCCGCATGGAAATAATCGCCGCTTGTCGAGATTTAATACCTCCGCGTTGAATCTTGGTGGTGATATCTTCAACCACCACAATCGCATCATCCACCACCATCCCCGTGGCTAGAGTCAACCCAAATAAGGTCAAACTATTAATCGAAAAATCAAAAATCTTGACAAAGGCAAACGTACCAATTAGAGACACCGGAATCGTAATCGCCGGAATAATCGTAGTACGCCAATCCTGTAAAAAGACAAAAATAACCAACACCACTAATCCCACCGCTTTTAGCAGGGTGAACACCACTTCCGAGAGGGACTGGTTTACATAATCGGTCGTATCAAAGCCAATATCATAAGTCATCCCCGGTGGGAAATCCGCCGCCAGTTTTGCCATTTCCGCTTTCACCGCATCAGCGACTTCTAAAGCGTTACTCCCAGGAACGGTATTAATCCCCAACCCGACTGCTTCATTTGCCCGAAATCGCAGGAATGTGCCATAATTTTGCGCCCCTAATTCCACACGTCCAACATCGTTAAGTTTAATCAGGGTGCCATCTTCATCAGTGGCTAAAATCAGTTCCTCAAAGTCTGAAACCGTTTCCAAGCGACTAATTGCCCGTAAATCAATTTGATATTGCTGTCCCTCTGGCGCGGGGGGTTGACCAATACGCCCTGCACCCACCTGGATATTCTGTTCCCGCAATGCATCCACCACATCTTGAGCCGTCAGATTCCGACTAGCCAGACGCAGGGGATCAAGCCAAAGCCGCATCGCATAAGTACGTTCGCCAAAAATTTGCACATTTCCCACCCCATTCACTCGTTTTAGGGCGTCTACCAAATACAAGTTTGCATAGTTACTTAAAAAGAGATTATCGTACTCACCATTTTCTGAGTACAAACCAAATGCCATCAGGAAGTTAGCCGATTCCTTATTTACTGTGACTCCAGTTTGGAGTACAGATTCTGGCAATTGGGGTTCAGCTAAAGAGACACGATTTTGGACATCAACGGCTGCAATATCTTGATCTTTGTCTGGGGCAAAGGTGATATTGATCGAACTGGTGCCATCATTGCTACTACTAGATGTCATGTAGCGCATCCCATCAACACCATTAATTGCCCGTTCCAAGATAGTCGTCACCGCATTTTCCACGGTTTGAGCATCGGCACCGTTATAGTTGGCTTGGACGCTGACTTGTTTGGGACTAATATCAGGATATTGGGCAACAGGTAGCGTGGGAATACTAATTGCTCCAATTAGCAGGATGATCAGGGAGCAAACCGTTGTAAATACAGGTCGTTTAATGAAAAATTCAACAAACATTTTTTAGGGAATAGGGAAGAGGGAATGGGGAACACCTCGGCTTCGCTCGGTGTGTCATAGGGAATGGGGAATAGGTAATAGTAAAGGGCGACCCGACCTAATTGAAGGATTGGTGTTGGAAATTAGAGCAAGCGGGTCGCCCCTACAGTTTCCATAAGACAAATGACGAATGACAGATGACCAATGACATAAGACAAATAACTAAGAATCTGGAATAATCGCAGCACCATCGGACAAATTAAGGATACCGGAGACAACGATTCTATCGCCAGGTTCAATCCCCTCGATAACTTGGTATCGATTCCCTTGAATATTACCCAACGTCACAGGGCGTTGCTTGGCGATGAGTTCAGGTGCGCCCGGTTTGGCTTCCTCTGGCGGTTGGGCGACAAAGACAAAAGGTTTCCCCGCCAGACGCGATACAGCATTGACGGGAATTAACACACCCGGACGTTTTTCCCAGATGACTCGTGCATCCACTTTCTGCTGATCGTACAGGCTACCATTTGGATTAGAAAATGTGGCTTTTGTCAAGAGGGTTTGGGAATTTTTAGTCACTTGTGGTGAAATAAAGCTAATCTGCCCTGTGGCAATGGGTGGTTCAGTATCTGGGATACCTTGATTCCGTAGTTCAACGGTGAGTCCCGGGCGTATCCTCTCTTTTTGCTGTTCGTCAATGGGAATTTCGACTTCTAAGGTTTGGTTTTGAGTAATGGTGGTGAGGGTATCACCCACGTTTGCATAGTCTCCCACTTTGACGAGAATATCCCCAACCACCCCATTAATGGGAGCGACAACGCGATTAAATTGCAATTCTTCCTGCTTAACCTCCACATCCGCCCTGGCGCTAGACAGGTTCGCGGCGACTCTGGCTTCCGTGGCTTGGGCGGCTTGGACTCGTTGTTGTGCCACATTCAGGGCTTCCTTAGAGGCGGATAAGGCTTGGGCGGAGGCGTCACGGGCGGCGATGGCTTGATTGCGATCGCGTTTTTTATCATCGAGTTCTTGTCTGGGTTGAACCCCTTGATCTACCAACTGTTCAGCCCGTTGATAGTTCACCCGCGCCAGTTCTAAATCGGCTTCTCGGCTTTGCACTTCAGCCGCTTGGCGTCCCACTTCCGCTTTGAGACGGGCAATATCGGCTTGAGCGGCTCTGACTTCGGCTTGAGCATTATTCAGGGTAGCCGTTTGGGCATTAACATCCGCGATCGCACTTCTGAGTTCAGCTTCACTTCGTTCTGGCTTCAGTTGTAGAATTATATCTCCAGCTTGCACGCGATCGCCCGATGAAGCGACAATTCGGGTAATTCGACCCGCCGTTTCAGGTCGCAATTCCACCTTTTGTTCCGCCTCTAAGGTACTCACAAACTGAGAACTGTCTTCCAGGGTACTTGATTCGACTTGCTCCAGTTTTACCGGGGTGGCTTGAGGTTGCTGAGCAGTTGGGGGTGAGTTATTTTGCAGTAAAAAACGCCAAGCCGCCCAACCACCACCGCCGAAAACTAACAGGGTGAGTAACAACCCTAGCCATAATTTCGGCGTGGGTGATGATTTTCGTATGGGTTGGTCTGCCTCAGAGATAATAGAATCCGAGGATTCCCACTCTTGGTTTGAAGGTTCAGGAATAGAGGTTTGGGAGTCGGAGGATGCCATAGTTGTGTTCTGATGATGGAAGTAACTCGAATTGTAAGCGACAGTCCATCGTTAGATTGTGGGTTCAGATGGTGAGAACTGTCAGGCAATGCCATCCCCGGAGGGGTAAACTTGTCCTCACTTGTTTATATTACTTAAGACTTGAACAAAGTATATCCTCCAGTCGGGTGTATCGAGGGGTTTGGTTACCAAACCGATGGCGTTTGGATTCCCCACAGTCCGTGGGTACCTTGATTAATTTTGACCGTATTCAACAACGGCTTTGTGTTTAATGTTTCGTGCAGCTTGCTTGCCTGCATGATCGAAATAACCAGATATGGATTGCAATATCTATCTTCCGCTAGATAGCTATCCCTGTAAAATACCGCTTACGATAAGCATCATGTTTAAACAATCCTTATTTTACCCTAAGGGGGTCAAATAAATGGCTGCTCCTATTGAATTTGCTTTATTTGCTCCTTACAACGAAGGAGCCTCATTGGTTAGCTGTTTCTCAAATTGGGAAGAAATTCCCATGGAGAAAGATAAGCAGGGGTATTTTCGCACGTCCGTTGAACTTGAAGATGGTATTTATAAATACAAATTCCGGGTTCAATCCAAATCTTGGTTTTTTGAAGCCGATCAATGGGTAGATGTCAATGATCCCTACGCTACCGATATTGAAGATCCGACTCAAAACTGCGTCGTGCGGATCAAGGATGGAGAACGCATCGTCGATACTTACGTTTGGATGCATGATGATAAACCCCTACCTCCTGACCATGAATTAGTCATCTATGAAATGCATGTCGGTGACTTTTCTGGTGGCGAAGATGATGCTTATCCACGGGGGAATTACCAGCATGTTATTGAAAAATTAGATTATCTGGTGGAATTGGGAATTAACGCCATTGAGTTAATGCCTATCAAAGAATATCCCGGTGACTACAGTTGGGGGTACAATCCTCGCTACTTCTTTGCTACTGAGTCCAGTTATGGTTCTACAGATGAATTGAAACATCTGATCGATGAGTGTCATGCCAGAGGAATTCGGGTGATTATGGACGGGATCTACAATCACTCAGAAGCGGAAAACCCTCTCACTCAAATTGACCATGATTACTGGTATCATCACGCTCCCCGTGACCCAGATAACAACTGGGGACCAGAGTTTAACTACGAACATTACGACAAAAATCTAGAGACTTACCCAGCGCGGAAGTTTATCGGTGATGTGGTTCGTTTCTGGATCACTGAATATCATATTGATGGCATCCGTTACGACGCAGCGCGGCAAATTGCCAACTACGAATTTATGCATTGGATTGTTCAAGAGACTAAAAAAACAGCAGAGGCAAAGCCATTTTACAACATTGCTGAATATATTCCCGACAATCCCAGCATCACCAATGTTGATGGACCGATGGATGGTTGCTGGCATGATAGCTTTTATCACACGGTCAAACCTCATATCTGTGGTGACAGGTTTGATTTAGAATCTCTTAAGGATGTGATTGATTGTAAGCGTCAAGGCTACCTGGGAGCGACTAATGTTGTAAATTACCTAACTAACCACGATCACGAACGCCTGATGGTTGAGTTAGCCAATCGGGAAATCTTTGATGAAGAAGCTTTCAAACGGCTCAAGTTAGGGGCAGTTTTGTTAATGACAGCAGTCGGTATTCCCTTACTCTGGATGGGTGAAGAGTTCGGGGAATATAAGCCGAAATCTATGGAATCGAGAAAGATTAATTGGCAACTACTGAGTAATGATTATAATCGCGGGTTGTGCGACTACTATAAAGGGTTAATCGGACTGCGAAAAAACAATCAGGCTCTCTATGCAGAGAACATTAATTTCTTCTTTGAAGATGCAGACACCAAAGTTATGGCGTATGTGCGCTGGAATGGTGAAGGCTCTCGTGTTGCTGTCGTTGTCAATTTTTCTGATAATTTCCTCACTGGATATACTCTTTCCAACTTTCCGGAGAATGGAATTTGGCACGAATGGACAGGTAACTATGAGGTGGAAGCCAGCAATAACACTTTAACCCTTGACCTTGGCGGATACGAAGCCAAAGTGTTTGTCTGGCAGTAAGCCATCCAATCCGCGATCGCATCTTTGTAGGGTGGGCAATGCCCACCCTATTTTTATGAATAACATTAAAATTTTTGTCAACACAAAGCCATAAAAAGCAGTTAGCGATCGCAAAAATTCACGCATTCGCAACATTCGTAGGGACTCTCGCATTTGCGCCCAGATTTTTCGGTTCGACGGCTAAATTGCCGTCGCGAATTCTTCGCCCTGTCAAACATCAGATGTCAATTTCAATATCCAAGCTATCCATCCACGAACAGTACTAGAGCGTCTTTCTATAGTTGTTTGACTTATACCTAAATCACAAGTTGACATAATTTCACAAACCTCATTTTTTTCAGGAATCTCTCCATTGCTCATAGTAGACTCAAAGGTTTTATAGAAAGCTTCATGCTCTAATATTTTTCTAATTAACGCACATATTTTCACTTTATAGCTTTTATTCAGAATGTCTGTTCCTTCCGAAGTCAAGCAAAACGTTACTTCTTTGGTAGTGGGATCTCTATATTTATCAGCTAGTCCCAGATATCTGGCAGCATCTGTGTAGTAATTAGTCTGTCTTGCATCGAATTCATAATTTACTGTAATTTCGTCTTTAGTTAATTCCCTGTTTAGTAAAAGGGAAAGTAAATCTATTATTCTATCAAACTCATCGGCTTGTGGAAAGGGTATCTTTGGGGGTTCAGGAACTAAAACAATACACTTAAAAATCTCTGATATATCTTCTGATGTTATGCGTTCAGGTGTCATAATATAGTCCTTTTTTTCTACTAACGTTATAGAATTATATCTTAAATCATCAGTAAATTCATATATAAAGCAACTAAATATGCTAGTTAAATTAGAATAAGTTATTAAAGCGGGTACTACTTTTTTATTAATCTTGTTTGACCAAAGCCTATATGGATAATAAAGTTGTCTAATCAAAAAATCTTTAACTTCACCCATTTTGGCTTCTACTATTAAAAAATAATTATTACTTTCAAATCCTGCATCTATTTCACATTGAGAATTTGAAACAGAAATATTATAGGCATCTTCATTTAAAGTATTTTTGACAAAAAAACAAAAATTACCTGTGGACATTCTACCTGAAACTGTATAATGGACTTCTCCGTCATCTAGTAAATCAGCTATAATACCTGTATTAAAAGCACAACTTAGCACCGAGCTTTCTGAAGATAAATTTGTATAGTCTATAGTTTCTAGTTCGGTTGGTTCAACCCCAATTGGCTCTAAACTCGATTCATACTTAACTTTTAAATAGGCATCAAAATATCCAATTTTGTATTTATTCCTAGAAACAGGTAGTATAGAGAGATTGTTGTCTTTAAAAATCTTCGGTCGGTTAATAGAGTGGTCAAACTTTGCCATTAACCGACTTTCTCTAAACTGATTTATTGTAGCAGAGTCTATTTCAAAGAAACCGTCTTGAGAGAGTCTGTCCAAAACTGAATAGTCTTGAAATATTTTCTCCCAAGCTACATCATTCTTCGTTTTTTCGGTTTCTTCGCGTGAGTTATTCATAATTTTTTACTAAAATTTCATCCACTCTACCTCTTTTACTGGGATTTGAGTTTATCGCTCTAATCGCAGATACTTGAGTGTGGTTGTAGTCACGGTACAAATCGACAATAAAATCCGTGTAAGCATTACTGAGTAAAACTTTACAACCTCGATGGTTTAACTCATCAACTGTTTCTTTTAATCTTTTTTGTTCATCTCGATTAAATTTATTGACATCATAGCCTGTAAATGAAGCGCTATCGGAAATGGGATCATAAGGTGGATCGAAGTAAATAAAATCTCCTTTATTTGCTCCTTGAACAGCTTCTTCAAAATCTATATTTGACAGTTTAACTTGGTTATTATTTAAATATTGGCTGACAGCTCTTAACACAGCTTCTTCTAAAATATTCGGTTTTTTGTATCTACCAAAAGGTACGTTGAACTGACCTTGAGAGTTCACTCTGAATAGACCATTATAACAGGTTTTGTTCAGGAATATAATTCTTGAAGCTCGTTGGACTGAAGTCTTATTGTCAAAACTTTGATCACGATCCCAACTTCTAACCGCATAATAGTAATTCTTTTCATTTCTATGATAATTTAAATCATCAATGAGTTCATCCAACGAGTCTCTCACTACTTTATAACAATTCATTAGTTCTGCATTACAATCATTAATCACAGCTTTTTTGGGTTGCAGGGCAAAGAGGAGCGCTCCTCCACCCACAAAAGGCTCATAGTAGGTATGCCGATTTGGGTTGTAATTCTTAGGTAAATGGTTTTCTCGAATTACTGGAACTAGCTGTCTTTTCCCTCCCGCCCACTTTAAGAAAGGTTTTACTAGCTTTTTTGATTTATTTTTTCCCTTATTTGTCGATGCCATTTTTTGCTGTTCACAACTAATAATCTCTAACAGTACTATTGTACCCTAAAGGGGGTATTATATTTTTAAATTCTAAGAAGCTTAAAAGAGTTTATCAACAAAATATATTTCGTCATAAAAATTTATTTTAAATTCATTGCCAATATTACCAATTTAATCTACATTCGGCTTCATCAAATTCTCCAGAAAGGCTAAGTTCTACTATTGTTCCTATAGTATTGATTTGATTTATTGTTTTAAGCTTATCTTCTCTGGAAAGGGAATTTATGCCATAGAATATAGTTGCCAACAGCCAAGCATCAAGTCTTTTAGCTAAATCGAGCGTCCAGTCATATCTTTCTTTTACACTCGGTTGATAACCTACTGTGGGATAAGGATTGCTTTGCTCTTGATTAGGTTTAAATGCAGGAGGGCATGGAACTTCTATAAACCCGGGCAGCATTTCTGTGAGTTCCTGAAGAATAGTAATATCTTGCTCTATGTCAAGTAAATACCAGTTAAAAGCACTGCTATCTTCTATAGTTGGTATAAAAAACAAGTCTTCCCCTCTTTCATAAGTATTACAGGTGTTCCATAAATCATAACTTTCCAAGACTTGGCTTATGCCATTTATTAATTCAATTGGTTTATTGGGGATTTCGCCTTCATCAATAAAAATTTTGTCTGGATTTTTTTTTTGGGATTTTACTCAATATTTCTGTTGTCAGCGAAGAATATTCAATTCTGTTACTCCAGGTTAATTCACAATCTAAATTGCTAAATTTTAATGTGCTACATAATTCAAATAAACTCTCTTTCTCAAAAATTTTATGCATAACATCTAATCGAGCTTCTGTTGCAAGCAAATTTGATTCATACACAACAGCAGCCATTAGCCATGAATCTATAACCTTTGCTAATTCTAAAGTCCACTCATATCTTTCCAATTGAGTAGGTTGATAGCCAGTTAGTGGCTCAGGACAACCAGCTTCATAAGAGTTGACACGAAAAGCTGGGGGTAAGGGGATTAAGTATAGAATTTCAGTTTTCAAAAGAGTAAAGCTATTCGTGGTTTTATTAAATTGCTTTAAAGATATATCTCCCCAAGCAAAATATGAAGATCTAGTGGGAGCCACAAAAAACAGAGGATTATCCTCGCTATCAGTGTTGCAAGCATTCCATAACTCCTGAGAAGACAGTTCAGAGAGAACCTGCTGGCGACAGTTTAAATAATTCTCAATAATTGCATTTTCTGAGTTAGCCATTTTAGGGAAAAGTAACAAGTTTGCAAAAGAGACAATATTGCTGATATGATTATACATCAATGTAAGTGCATCTATTGTACTCTAATTTGTTGGCAAAATCGGTATTAGGCACACACCAGTCCTGTTAGTCAAGCCTTCTGCTTAGGAGCAACTCACCACCAGACGTACCCGGTTATTTCTCTACACTCAACACTATCCGACTCCAGAAGAACAGGTTTTGAGGTAACATTATCATCAATGGTTAGCGCCAAATAGCCGCTCAAAACTATGCCCGAAAAGCGAAGGGTCAAGTCGGGGCGGGTTTAGTCGCATTTGGGTAAGCCCAGAAAGGATAGTCGTCAAACCCGCCCCTACACATTCAAAACCCAAAACTCAAAACTGTTAAACTGATGGCTCAAATTCCTCCACTCAATACCGAAACCCTTTGGCAAATCTTGAACGAAGAACTGGATGATGATACCGTCAATCAGCTTGTCTGGCATTATTTGGGGTATCGCTATGACCCAGAAACAAGCCAATGGGATTGTACCAACGTACCTCCAGAATGGTATGAAAAGTATCCAGAACCCCCCAACTTTATCGAGAGTCGTCCCGCCACCACTAAACTCACTCGTTCGATTCCCAAGGAAAATAAACAGTTATTGAAAGAACAGTTAGGATTTAAAGGCTATAAAATCGGCGAATTTGGTCCGAGACAGACTCGTCGAGCTACGATGGCGAATTGGTTGTTAAGTTACATGAAAGATACGGGATTGAGCCAAGAGTGAATTTATTGATCACGAATAGCATCACCAGCTTAACACTCACAAACCCTGGGCAATGGTTTAGCGATCGCATCCTCCTGGCTGTTCCCGTCAGTGAGGATAAAGGGAATGTGGCAGAAGTCGTCAGTTTCCTGATTATTCTGTTACTCGTCGCTACAGCCGTGGCTCTGGTTTCGCGGCGATTCCGTATCCCTTACATTACAGGGTTAGTGTTAGCCGGATTAGCAATTACGGAACTCTTACCCAGTCGTATCGGCTTGGATTCGGCGCTGATTTTTAATCTCTTTTTACCGATTCTCCTGTTTGAAGCGGCAATTAATACCGATATTTCCCGCCTCCGCAGCACGATTAAGCCGATTGCTTTACTCGCCGGACCCGGTGTTTTACTCTGTTCAGGGATTACCTCGGTTTTATTGAAAGTTGAATTAGGTCTTGATTGGATACCCGCCACGATGGTAGGTGTGATTTTATCCATTACCGATACAGCTTTAGTCATTGCTGTATTTAAAGAGGTTTCGGTTCCCCACCGACTGGTGACTCTGGTTGAGGGAGAAAGCCTACTCAACGATGATGTCGCGTTGGTCTTATTTAGCCTAATTTTGACAATTCATGAAACAGGAGCCTTATCCGCGCTGGATGTGGTTCAAGAATTTTTATTCGTGTTAATTGGCGGTGCTTTAGTCGGCGCGGCGTTAGGATATCTAAGTATTGGATTATTGAGCCAAACCGATGATCCATTGGGCGGACTTTTGCTCACCGTGGCTCTAGCTTTAGGCGCATTCCAAGCTGGAGAGTTGCTACATGTTTCGGGTGTGGTTGCTGTGGTAATCGCCGGACTTATTGTAGGAAATTTTGAGCATTCTCAGGTAACATCCGCCTCGAATCAAGTGACCTTATTTAGCTTCTGGGAATATGCTGGGTTTGGGGTGAATACGTTTATTTTCTTGCTGATTGGCTTAGAGATAAACATCATTACCCTATGGCAAACTTTACCCGCTATACTTTTAGCCTTTATTGCCTATCAAGTTGGGCGTTTGCTCACGGTTTATCCGTTGTTAGCCTTCGTCCGTTTTTTTGATAAACCGATTCCAATACGTTGGCGACATATTCTCTTCGCTGGTAATATTAAAGGTTCCCTTTCCACCGCCCTCGCCTTGAGTCTACCTGCTGATTTGCCCGGGCGGGAGACGCTGCTGGCTATCGTTCTAGGAATTGTTTTGTTCTCTCTGGTGGGACAGGGATTAAGTTTACCGTGGGTGGTACGGCATTTGAAGTTATCTTATCGTTCAAAATCCTATCAGCAAATTGAAGAATTGCAAGCTCAATTGATGACGGCTAAAGCTGCACAAGATGAATTAGACAGTCTCCTGAAAGCTGGGGTATTACCTAAATCGATTTATGAAGAAATGCGAGCATCCTATCAACTGCGAGTCGCCACGGCTGATAGAACCTTGCGGGAAATCTATAATCAGCGTTCAGAAGACTCACCAGAAAATCGGAGCGATCGCACGAAACTAGAAACGATTCGTCGGCAATTACTTTTGGCAGAAAAAGGAGCGTTAACAGACGCCTTGCGTAAGCGGATTTTGTCTGAAGCCGTAGTACAAGAGCGAATTAAACGGATTGATGAGCTGTTGTTAAAATTGGAAGATGATTAGTATCGATCGCACAAACACGGTAGCCTTCTTTAGCTACTCGAATACTGTGTACTCCAGGTCCACACCCAGCGTCGAGTACTGTTGCCCCTGGTTCCACTTCCATTAACTTTAGCATTGTGGGAATAGCTTGATCGTAATAGTGCTGGGCAAGGGGTTGATAATAGTGAGCATCCCAAGACTTGAGTGTATCTTCAAGTTCAAAAATTTTTGTAGTTATTGGCTGCATTGATTCTAAATCCATTATGATGTTGTAAATATTATCTTACTATAACGTATTTTACCACGGGTAAGTTGTTCTATTAGATACATTAGGCTAGAGAACTGAGCTTAAATTGAATTTCCTATTCTTGGTTAAGAGTTACCTACCGCTGATTCAATGACCTGCGTTCAACAGAGTTTCAGCGGTGAGATTCAGTTCGGGAAACGTGGGTGAGACAATTCGGCTATTTCCCTGAAATATGCCCACCTCCTGGTAAACTTGATCCTGTAGATTTAGCACGATCACGGATTGAACTTGAGGGTCTACAATCCAATATTCAGGAATGCCCAGATCTTCGTACTGTCGCCGCTTGGCAATGTAGTCGCGATCGCGCTGGAGTTCACCAGGACTAACGACTTCAATCACCAACAAAGGGGGAAGCATAGAGAGCCGGATTGTATTGCGGCGCTGTAGTTGGGGGATATGTTCTTCTCGAATAATTGTTAAATCTGGGTAGCGATTTCTGGGTTCTCCGCGCACTTCCAGTTCCAATCCGTGACTTCTCACCCGCCAGTAACCGACGAGAGGAACAAACTGCAAGAGTAAAAAAGTCGCGATGCTAACGTTTTCTCCTGATTCTGGTGGCACTTCGATCAGCTTTCCGTTATACAATTCATATAGCTTGTCTGTCCCGTCATTATAGGACAGATAGTCATCAAAGCTGAAAAATCTTACTTGAGCTTGAGTCATAGATATAATTTTATTAGAGTGGCGCAAGTTTTGAACCAACCCCTAAAAAGTTGATGACTTGGTGCAACAAGTCTGCTTTTGTCACCACAAGTATCGTTGATCCGGGTTCAAGTACCGTATTGTCATTAGGAATGACTAAATCTGCATGGGGATGGGATTGATAACCAATAATTAAAGAACCCTCTGGAAACCGAGAATCCTGAATCACTTGAGCCACAGTACGCCCAGCAACATCCGATTCCCCTGGTACTCCCAGTTTAAATACTTCCACCTGACCCTGTTCATAGTGCATAATCGATTCCACTTCTGGATATTCGATCGCGTTGACCATGCGATTGACAGCTAAGTCAACAGTGCTAATGATATGATGAGCGCCAGCAATGCGTAGAGGCTCCTTAAAATCCCGTTGGCGGATGCGAGTAATAATATGGGTAACGCCATAGTGTTTAGCCAGGGTAACCATCGCCAGATTCAAGGCATCATCTCGCAGCACCGCCGCCATCGCATCGGCTTTGCGAATCCCGGCTTCGAGTAACACTTGGGTGGTGACAGCACTCCCTTCAAATGCCATAACCCCCACTTGTTCGCGAGCATACCGACAAGCCGCAGGGTCTTTATCAATAATCGCGATCGTATGTCCTAATTCCACTAACTGCTGGGCTAAACTTAACCCCACTAATCCCGCGCCGCCGATTAATACGTACATGATTCCTTTGTCATTTGTCATTTGTCATTTGTCAGGGAATAGGCAATAGGCAATAGGCAATAGGCAATAGGCAATAGGCAATAGGCAATAGGTAATAGGTAATAGGTAAGGTAGAGTTTTGAGTTAACTTTCCCAGCTCCCCCAGCTCCCTCTGCTCCCCCAGCTCCCTCTGCTCCCCCAGCTCCCCCAGCTTCCCCAGCTCCCCCAGCTTCCCCAGCTCCCCCAGCTTCCCCAGCTCCCCCAGCTCCCCCAGCTCCCCCATCTTCCCCAGCCTAGCGGATGACAGAGGCTAACTAAAAATGGTACAACATCTTAGTTTAAATAAACGGGATGATTAAGTGAGGAAGCGGAATGTACATTATCCAGGTTGCCTCTGAATGCGCCCCTGTGATCAAAGCCGGCGGCTTAGGGGATGTGGTTTATGGTTTGAGTCGGGAATTAGAGATTCAGGGGCATTGCGTCGAACTGATTCTGCCCAAATACGACAACATGCGCTATGACCACATCTGGGGACTCCATGATGCCTATATTAATCTCTGGGTACCCTGGTACGGTGCGGCGATTCACTGTTCCGTCTATTGTGGTTGGGTTCATGGACGAGTCTGTTTCTTTATCGAACCTCATTCCCAGGATAATTTCTTTAATCGGGGCTGCTACTACGGTTGTGATGACGATAACATACGGTTTGCTTTCTTTTGTAAAGCCGCTTTAGAGTTTATACTTCAGAGTAATAAGCGTCCTGATGTGATCCACTGTCACGATTGGCAGACGGGTTTACTCCCAGTCATGTTGTTTGAGGTCTACAAATATCATGGCATGGAAAATCAACGGATATGCTACACCATCCACAACTTTAAACACCAAGGAATGGGGGGAAGTGAAATCCTGTGGGCAACTGGGTTGAATCGAGAAGGCTATTATTTTCAGGATGATCGCCTGAAAGATAATTTTAATCCTTTTGCCTTAAACTTTATGAAAGGCGGTATTGTTTACGCCAATGCGATAACGACTGTTTCCCCTCATCATGCCTGGGAAGCTCGTTTCACACCCATCGGATGTGGCTTAGGTCATACGTTACATTTACATCAGGATAAGTTTACTGGGATTCTCAATGGCATTAACGATGATTTTTGGAATCCGGAACAAGACCGCTATATTCCCTATCACTACGCCCCGGATAGTTTTGAAGATAAAGCGAAAAATAAAAAAGCGTTGCGGGAACAGCTTTGGCTTCAGGATGTCGATAAACCAATTGTGGCATTTATTGGTCGTTTAGATGATCAAAAAGGTGTTCATCTTGTGCATCATGCTATCTATTACTCCCTGCATAAGGGCGCTCAATTCGTTTTATTAGGGTCAGCGACAGCGGCGGCAATTAATTCCTGGTTCTGGCACGAGAAATACTACTTAAATGATAACCCTGATGTCCATTTGGAACTGGGCTTTAATGAGGAATTATCTCATTTGATTTATGCCGGAGCCGATTTTATTCTGGTGCCGAGTAATTATGAACCCTGCGGACTGACTCAAATTATTGGCTTAAAGTACGGAACCGTGCCAATTGTGCGGAGCGTGGGGGGACTGGTTAATACGGTGTTTGACCGCGATCACCACCCGAATCACCCCATGGAAAAACGCAATGGCTATGTATTCAATCACACCGATTATTATGCGTTGGAATCTACGATGGATCGGGCATTAGGATTGTGGTATGACTATCCGGAAGAGTTCCAGAAACTGGCGATTCAAGGTATGGCGTATGATTACTCGTGGAGTGCTTCGGCATCTAAGTATGTGAAAATCTATGACATGATCCGACATCAATAGGGGTTGCTGAATCAGTGGTGAGGTGAGCGGGAGATGAGGGAGATGGCGGAATATATTTTTTAGTTGGAGGGGATTTCAGCCTACATTCGGCAAATATTAAACAGGATTGAACAAACACAAACCTACGATGCTGTAGGGGCGACCCGCCTGCATCAATGAACGCCACCCATCCACTCAATTGTATCGGGTCGCCCTTTACTCAAACTGATTGAATTGTTAAAATACGCCAAGGGTATTCGTGATATTGATGTTAACTAAAACCCCTCACCCCCAGCCCCTCTCCCACTCTGGGGAGAGGGGAGCAAGAGGGATGTAAAATGGAAGTGGCTTAGAGACATATCATAATGTATTGAACAGTAATATAGCAATCCTATTTGAGTCGTGTCCAAAAATCACATCCAATAGTCCAAGTCAATCCATAAAGACCAATCCAGAAGTTACTGTCCGGATATTATATTCTACTGTTATCGATCGCCTAAAAAGGCTGAAAAAGAATAGAAAAGGTAATTCCATTATCTTGTAGAGAACCGCCTTCATCCTCAACGTTATTGAGAGGAATTCCCCAATACAGTTGTGCTGACCACGAGGGATCACGTTGCCACAACAGTCCTAACCCAAGACTGGCTAAGGTGTTAGGATTAGTCACCTCATCCCCATTATTCCAAACCGTGCCAATATCGAAAAAAGGAGCAATTTGCACAGTTCCAATTCCCTCAGGTTGGCTGATAATCGGCAAACGAACTTCCACAGAACCAATAATCCCATTGTCAGCCACGCGCTGATTTTGGCGATACCCTCGCACGGTATCAATTCCACCAATACTGAACTGTTCTAGCGGTAAGAGGGAATCATTCGACAGTTGCGCTCCCGCACGAGCAATAATGATACTATCAGCGCCTAAAGCCTGCACCCACTGAAACTGTCCCACCCAACTCATAAATCGTCCATCCGTACCCGTATCATTGATGGTGGCGTCAAACGCATCCAAGCCAAAACTAAACTGCGATCGCGCGGCTAAGACGCGATCGGTAGAACGGTTGAGCCAGTCTTGACTAAATCGCACCACAGTGACTTTCGATTCCCCGTCTTCGGGTCCCAGGGAAAAGGAAAAGGGGATATCATCTAGGACAAAGGTTTGGCTTTGACGCAAATCCAGGGACAAGGACAAAGCAAAGTCACTTGTTGGCGTATGGACAATCGGTTGGCGAAACTCAACCGAAAAGGTTTCTGAGTTGGAGTTAATATCTAAAACCGAAAACGGATCTTCAACAATATCACTATCGCTACGGTTGTAGCTGAGACTTAACGCACCATCCCTGGGATTGAGGGGAATTTCATAGCTCAGACTATACTGATCCACCCCTTCGGTTATGCCATAATCGGCACTGATGCGATCGCCTAATCCCAAGAGATTCCGATTCTCTACCCTCACCGTTCCCCCCAAGGAACCAACACTGGGAGAGTCTCGATTCTCTATAGTCACAGAACTCATCCAAGGTTTTGCCTCTTCTATCTCTAGGGTTAACACACTGGTTCCAGCCATGGTTCCCGCCGATAACTCGGCTTGAATTTGATCGAGTACCGGATCAAGTTGCAGCAGTTGCAACGCTTCCTCCAAGCGACGAATATTCACCGGGGTTTGCGTCGCCAACTGAATCCGCGATCGCACGTAATCATCCCGCAAACGCTCTAATCCTTGAATATCAATGCGTTCAAGGCTCCCTTCAACCACCTGAATGCTCACCACACCATCGGTAATATCCTGAGACGGAAGAAAAGCACCTGAGGTAGTGTAGCCATTGTCTGTATATAAATCGGTAATCGCCGTGCGAATCGCTAAGAGTTCTTCAAAGGAAGCATTTTGACCAATAAAGGGCGCAACAGCATCTTGCAATTGTTCTGAAGAAAAAACCGTACTCCCTAATACCTCAACTCGTTCAACCGTGACATTAACCTCCACATCGGGTGATGGCGTCAGAAAGGGTTCTGGGGTGGGTGTGAGGGGGGGAAGAGGTGGGGGTGTCTCTGGGGGCGTCGTCGGTAAAGAAGGCAGATTGGGACGAGTGGGTTCCAGGATACCCGGTGGAATCTCTGGAGTCGTTTGGCTCATCGATGGCAAGTCTTGAGCTAAGGTAGTACAACTCCAGCTCAAATACACCAAATTTAAAGCCCAAATAAAGCATTTAAACATAAAACAGTAGCGCCCAGCTCATCAGTTGACAAGGATGTAGAGAAACCCCGGACTGTTGATCGCAAAAGGGAGAGGGTAAGCAGCAGAGAATAAACGGTTGATTCGAGTATCGGGTTGTCAGAGTCGTTAATCCTGTCCTAATTATTCTGACGATCGCTATCAAGCATTTAGTGAGCCAAAACCTCAATTGATCCCCCATAGCATTCATACTCGGTAATATTCTTTTATTTCTTGTTCTACTTTCAGCATCAGTGACCGGAAGAAATACAATATAGTAGCAGCTTAGGAGACGCTTTGTCCCCTGTTTTTATCCGTTGAGAAACCCAAAAACCCTTAAATTCAGACTCCCCAGTTCCGATCAAAATTTTATAAAATAGAGTTAATTGTTATCATTGTTCCGAAAAATGTCCCACGGTTGGCAGTTTTGGCGTCGATTTATTGGATTATCCTTAGCCAGCCTTGTCTTTTGTATCAGCTTTCATCCCTGGTCCACTGGGCAAGCCGAACCCGCCACAGAAATTCAACAGCAGCAATTGCTCACACCGGCTTCTGAAAAACAGCTCGTGTCCAAGGGAATTGCATCCTATCAAATCGGAGAATTTTCCCAAGCCATTAACTTATGGGAACAAGCCTTACCTCAAATTACCGACGAAAATGATCGAGCAATTGTTCACAATAACCTGGCTTTAGCCTATCGGCAAACGGGAGAATTGGCTCAGGCGATCGCACACTGGGAAAAGGCGATCCAAATTTACCAGGCTTCACCGGATGCCGAAAACCAAAAACGGATCGCTGGGCTATTAACCGAACAAGCCCAAGCTTACAATGATTTGGGACAACATCCGCGAGCGATTACCCTCTTAGAGTCAGCCATTGAACTCGCCACTAAATACCAAGATTCCTTAGCAGAAGCTGCCGCTCAAGGCGCTTTAGGCAATGCCCACTGGAGTTTAGGCAACTATGATCAGGCGATTTCTGCCCACAAACAGAGCCTCAAAATTGCCCGCGCATTGAATAATAACAGTTTTATCGCTACGGCTTTAAATAACGTGGGGAATGTTTATGTCAGCAGAGCCAGCCGATCCAGTTATCAGGCGCAGGTGGCTGAGTTAGAAGGAGATGTTGAACAGGCGACGCGCTTAACCCAAGAGGCGCTTCAGGATTGGACGCAAGCCAGACTATTCTTTGAGCAAAGTCTGGAAACGGCGCAAGCTATAGGAAGTTTGACCGAAATTAAAGCTTTAATGAATTTAAATCGCTGGCTGATTAGTCGTCATTCCGCCACTGTCGCCGATAACTCAGCCGAACCCTTGAGTGAGGGCGATCGGGCATTTCTCCAGAGCAATTGGCAACGAGTCAGAGAACTCCTCCCTGGAATACCTGATTCACGACAGAAAGCCTATACCCTGATTCACCTAGCCGAAAGTTTCCAACAGATCGAGTCAGAGGCTTCAATTCAGGAGTCGATCCAGCTTTTAACCCAAGCGTTAACAGTAGCCCAAAAAATAGGCGATGCCAAAGCCCAATCCTTTGCCCTAGGGAGCTTAGGACAGGTGTATGAATCAGCCGGAGACTACAGCACGGCGATGAATTTAACCCGCCAAGCTGAATTTAGCGCCCAGCAAATTCAATCCTCTGATAGTTTATATCGCTGGCAATGGCAAGCGGGGCGGATGCTGAAAGCCAGAGGTAACATCGCCTCAGCCATTTCTGCTTATGAAGGTGCGATCGCGACGTTGCAAAATATTCGCGGCGATTTAGTCACCAATAAAGAGCTACAACTAGATTTCCGGGAACAGGTTGAACCCATTTATCGAGAATTAATTGATTTGCTCCTCAATGCTTCCAGTCGCGATTTGAGCGAAGTCAACTCCCAGGAAACGGTTTCACCCCTCAAAGAGGTGCTCGATATCGTCGAACTGCTCAAACTGGCAGAATTGGAAAACTTTTTCGGCGATGAATGCGTGCAAGTCGCCAAAGATAAAGCTCAAAATGAGCAGGGGTTAGCCGATGCCAATGCTGCTGTTATCTATTCAATCATTTTGAACGATCGCACCGAAATGATCCTGCGATCGCCCAATGGTTCCCTGAAAAACTATCCTATCCCGATCAGCAAGGAAGAGATGGAAGCCGAGATCGAGCAGTTACGCTACTTTCTGGAACTACGCACCACAGAGCAGTATATCCCTCAAGCGCAGAAAATTTATAATCGGCTGATTCGTCCCATGGAAGCTGATTTAGCCGTCATGCAACCCAAGACGTTAGTCTTCATCAACGATGGCGTCTTGCGTCAGATACCCATGAGTGCGCTGCACGATGGTCAAAACTTTTTGATCGAGAAATATCCCATTGCGATTACTCCCAGTCTGTCATTAACCACCAGCCAACCGTTAGATCACAATCAGTTAAGAGCGCTGAGTCTGGGTTTAACTATTGCCAAACCTCCCTTTGCCCCCCTGACGAATGTAGAAGCTGAGTTAAATGTGGTTGAAGAAATCTTAGGCGGGACAGAGTTAATTGATCAGGAATTTACATTCTCGAACTTGCAAGACAAACTACGACGCAAAAATTTTCCCGTGGTTCACATGGCAACCCATGGCAAATTTGGTGTTGATTCCCAGAGTACCTTTATCCTGGGTTATGATCAACAAATTAGTATTGAAGAACTCGACAATCTATTGCGGTCTCGCGGTCGTCGAGAAGCGGTCAAACTTCTCACCTTGAGTGCTTGCCAAACCGCGACGGGTAACAATCGTTCCGCTTTAGGAATTGCGGGTGTCGCTGTTCGAGCGGGTGTTGAGAGTGCTGTAGCGACGTTGTGGTATATCAATGATGAAGCAACTGTACCGCTGATTGCCGAATTTTATCGCCAACTGCGCCAACCGGATATCACCCGGGCAGAAGCGTTAAGACAGGCGCAGCTGAAGATGATTTCTAATGTCAATTATAATCATCCAGCCGTTTGGTCGCCGTTTATTCTGATTGGCAATTGGAGTTAGTTAAGTAGCCCCTAAAATAGGGAGCAGGGTTACATGATGTATCCCTACTCCCGGTATTGCACTAATGTTCACACTTTACACCGCTTTCTCTTCGACAGTCACGGTCTTTTGGCAATGTTAAGCCGTTCTTGCTGCGTCACTTGAGTCAAGCCAACTTGCTCCAGCAGAGCCAGGAAATCATCGTTAGTGGCTAGCTCATTAGAATTCGCGGTTTCAACTTTGGACATTGCGGCTAAGGCATCGTACCAAAGCCCAGCCTCAGCATAACTCCAAGCGCGATCGCGCCACACCTGTGTTGGCACATTGTTCTTAGCCGGAGGAGTAGATAGCCGTTGTGGTTCTAAAGCGGCTGGTGTGGATACCCGCTCAATCCAGCTAATGAATACGGGATTAGCCGATGGATGCTTGGTATTACAAACCAGAGTGACTGACCATTTGTAGGTTCGTCCAGTTTGCAATTCTGGTCGGTCTTTGGGAAGTTGCAACTGGATCATCCCGGCTTGGGGAGAGTCGATTTGTTTCTCAAAGAGCGGTTCCGGAACTCCGGGTTCCACGAGAGCAAACCGCATCGGTACAGAGACAGGCTGTGATAAGTACCAGAACAAGGTAGGATGACCGGATGTGGTTTGTCCAGCATACTCCTCGGATGGGATCAACAATGTGACTAAATCATTGGTTAACGATTGGCGACAGCCGCGTGAACCCGAGCCTATGGTGCGCCGTGGATTACTTGCCACGGGTGGTATATATTGTTTAGACGAACGATGGGTTGACGTTTTGTTTAACTCTGCGTTGGCAGGTAGATCGTTCCAAATCGAGGTCAGAATTTCTAAATTCTTCGATGACGAAAAAATCCGGGGTTCAGGTAGGTCTAAGAAGCCGAACATTTGCAGGGAAACAATTGAAGCTGTCCCGGCAATGATGGTTATTAATTTTTGCCGAGTGGTGTTCATGAGATTAAGTCCTTCGTTTCATAAGGGTCTTTTTACAAAGGGTTGTGATGCACCTACTCCAGCTATTGAAAAATTTTGCCTGAAGACTTTTGGACTCAATAGCGCTATTGGCTGACAAAATCTAAATCATTATACATGGCATTTTGAACAACTACAGCAAAATTTGATAAACGGCAGTTAACTGTTCGCGCCCTTTGAGTCTCACCTGACCGATTTGTTTCGTGGGGAATTGATTGTGTAGATGCTGGTATGTTTCTTCATTGATTAAAATCCGGCAAATTCCTCCATCGAGAGTTTTATCGTAACTTTCTAATCGAGCCGCTACATTTACGCTATCTCCTAGGGTGGTGTAGTCAAGCCGTTGAGCATTCCCCAAGCTACCTGTGACGACATCCCCTGTGGCAATTCCCACGCGCATTGCTGTTTGCGGATAGCCTTGACGTTGCCATTCTTGATTGAGGGTTTGCAGTTTTTGTGCCATGGCTAAAGCACAGTTTACCGCTGCGATCGCATCCTGGTCAATTTCGGCGGATGTCGTGCGTTTAATTGGTACACCAAACACCGCCATAACTGCATCTCCAATAAACTTATCCACAACACCGCCATGATCTAGCACCGTTCCCGCCATGGCATCCATATATTGATTCAGCCAAGCCATCAGCACTTCCGAACTCATATTTTCTGCTACTGTACTAAACCCTTTCAGGTCTGAGAACAGAACTGTGGCAGTCATCTTCTGACCACGTAGACGCCCTTCTTTGAGAAGTTGTTCGCGATCGCGCCAAATTGCTTCGGCGATTTGCTTGGTGACATGGCGACCGAATAAATTCATAACGGTGTGTCGCTCTTCACGCTCGAAGTTACCGATGTACCCTGTCGTTGCTGTAGCGGCACCCAATAACGCCAAAGCTGGGGGAATCACAGGAATCCACCAACTGCTGATGATAAAGGCTAAGTAGCTGCTCCCGACCAGACCGACAAGTGCGAACAAAAGGCTAATTACTGTCCAACGAGGGAGTAATTTTGCTAAACCTCCTGCATCTCGCAACACCCAACACAGGGTTGCACCCGTCAAAGACCAGAGAAAAATCCAGATCCCTTCGATTGGTTCCGACCAAGTTTTCAGTCCAGAACGCCCCTCTAGGGCTGAACTCAGCAAGTGACTAATCATGTTAGCCTGAACTTCTATCCCAGGTGTACGCTCTTGGGTGGCAATTTTATCACCACTATAGGGGGTATAGAAGAAATCATTCAGGCTAGTTGCCGTTGCCCCAATTAAAACGAGGCGATCGCGCATTAAGTCTGGTGGTATCCGGTCTTCGAGTACCTCTGTCAATGACACCCTGGGAAAGGTACGAGCCGGACCCTTATAGTTTAACAAAATCTGGTATCCCCCGTCATCAGCACTCACATAACCACCATCATTTGCTGAAAAAGGTTGAAACGTCCCCTTTCCTAAATGAAAAATTAGGGGATTCGTTTGGGAAGGTTGAGATATGATGTCTTGCTCTGCTAAATACATCAATGCCAGTCTCATACTAAAAGAGAAGCTGACTTGATTGTTGTCTAGCATATAAAGCAATGATCGACGCAGTTTACCATCCGCATCAATCACCACGTTATTAAACCCAACTTGTTCGCGTTGATCTAGCACGGGTGGAGGAGCTACACTAGCGCTAGGATCTTGCTGATTAATTTTTTCTATCCCGATTAAATTGGGAGTTGCTTCAAAAACATTGATTAATTCGTCATGACCGGGCAAAACTGGTAAATCTCGATACAGGTCAAGACCAATCACTCTCGGGTTTTGCGCTTTAATTTTTTTGAGGAGTTCAGCCAGGACATTATCCGGAATGGGCCACTGTCCGACTTTTTTTAGATCCGCCTCACTAATTCCCACAATCAGAATTCGTTCATCCACAGGTTCTTGAGGACGCCAACGAAAATATTGGTCTAGAGCTGCCCATTCCCAAGTCTGTAAAAAGCCGAAAAGTCGCAATAGAATAACGAGTCCAGCCACACCAGGAGCAACCGTCCAGACGCCTCGCCCTGCCCAAATTTTTTGTTTAAGGTCTTTCCACATCTTATTTTTTAGCGCTCCTCGATGGTTAGAAAGCTAGTTCTCTCTACCTTATTCAAGGGGAAAGTAATTGGAACCGAAAGATTAGGTTTAAAGGAATCAATTTTCACTAAAACTTTAAATTTGCGCTCTCTGGAATACCATTTTTGAAAAATTATCCCTGATCAAGGCGCATCGCTATCATTGGTGTCAACTTACGCTGAAAGCAAAGGGTGTAGGGGCGGGTTTTACCGATAACATTTTTTCACAAACCGATAACTTGATTAAACCCGCCCTGATTCCGGGAGCCTGTCAGTTTTGCCCATAAGTTCAAGTCGGTTGGGTAAAACGATCGCGCAGCCTATTCCTCTTGCGATGCAGCCTGATAGCAGATTAAATCATCAGCATTCGCGATCGCCACCAGTTCCGGAGCTGTACCCACGACGACACGTCCATCAGACGTTACCATCATACCCTGAGCTTCTTGAATTGGGTCGCCCGGTTTCCAGAAACTGGGGGTTGAGGATTGAGGATTGACGGTTAGCGCAGTAGCTTGTTGTCCAGCATCGCCAGTAATTCCCTGAACCTGAGTAACGGAATAGTTACCCTGTAACGGATCATAGGGATTATTCGGTAAACCACCCGTACCTGTAACGATAAAGCTACCTTGCTCCTTGTTGCGGTGGGTGAGACAACTATCGGCAATCACTTGATCTGGTGGCAAAAAATTGGTTGATAGTGGCGAGAGGGAATCTTGATTCAAATTCAGAGAAGATATGAATAAATTACCCGTATCACCGCTACCCAATGCTTCTACTGAAATATCCACTCGATCATTACCCCGAAATGGCTCGAACGAACCTGGGTTCCGACCTACGGCTGTCCCTTGACCACTGGAGAAAAAGTCTGCCAGAAACACGGGAGAGATAATGGTGATATTGCCGCCCCTGCCATCAAAGGCATTTGCCAGAATATCACTATCTTCTAGCGCGATAAAAACTTCAGAGTTAATCGTAATATTGCCGCCGCCACCGATACTCTCAAAAACACTGGTACTGATTAAACTACCGTCGCGGAGACGAATATCTTCAGCCGTGATATCGATGTCACCTCCTCCAGCTTGAGTTGAGGTCGCCCTGATCTCGCCTCCGTCTCGGAGTCTCAAGTTATCGGTTGCAATTGTTAAATTGCCCGCATCGCCTGTTCCTTCACTAGCAGCAGTTACCGTAGCGCCATCTCGGATAATGAGTTCTCTAGTCGTAATTTGCAAGTTGCCAGCATTTCCGTCAGTGAATGTTCCAACACCTAATCCACTCGAACCCAATGTGGGAGAACTGCCAATGATTTCTACAGACTCCGAGGCATGGACAGTTAAGTTCCCACTGCGACCATGGGTGGGTGTGATCACGATTGGAATAGAGAAAGAGCTAGTCGTTACTCCTGCCCCATCTCGGATGATCAATCGCCCAGTCGTAATACTCAAATTCCCTGCATTCCCAGGACTGACTGTGCCAGTATTAAAGCTAGTAGATTCCTGACCATTGGTTGAAGTCCCAATCAACTCAATCAAGTCTGAAGCTGTCACTGCTATAGTTCCAGCCGATTCTTTGCCTGTAGTGGTAGAGGCTAGTAGTGAGCCATCAGTGAGTGTGACCTGCCTACCTTGTATTTGAATATCACCACTTCCGATATCAATACCCGTTCCTATAGGGGGTGGTAAAGAACCTAGATCACTGACATCAATGGTAGCCGCTTGCGACAGGTGAATATCTTGGAAATTCTGAACGTTCTCATAGTTGAGAGCCAAACCTCGGTTTGTGGATTGCAGACTGACTAAACTGTTGCTAGAAACACTTCCCAGCTCAACTCGTCCTCCTGGTGCAGTCAGATTGCCCCCCTCTAACAGGACTTCACCACCAACAAGAGCTAAAGTTTTCCCAGACTTCACTTCCAGACCGGCTGGTCTTTGAGTTGCTAGATTCTGACCAACTTGAGAGCGGTTGACAATACGCCCTGGGAAGGTTCCAAATTGGAGTCCGACTGGCACACTAACGGTGAGCAGAGAGGCTGAGGGGTTAGTCGCGCTGAATTCTGTGCCATCGGCAAACTTTATGCTATTCGCTGTAGTGGCAATCAAGGAACCACCCAAATTTAGCGACGCACTAGAACCAAAGATAATTCCATTGGGATTGAGGAGAAATAGATTGGTACTACCTTCAGCTACGAGTAAGCCATCAATAGTTGAGATTGAGCCACCGGTCACCCGGCTGATGATGTTCTGAACATCTAAAGCATTGTTAAATATAGCCTGTCCATCCGTTGGCACAGAAAACTTATCAAAGCTATGGAAGAGATTATCCCCGAGTCGCGTGCCTTCAGTAATGGTGAATGTAAGATTATCAGTGGTATTAACCTTCGTGGGAGTTGGTAATCTCCCATCTGAAGAAATTTGTGCTTGAGCCGAGCGAACTGGAATGAGAAAGCAACAGGAAATGATCGGCAGTAGCCAGAATGGAGAGTAGCGTCCTTTCATACGAATACCTCAAGGTTCCCTAACACGAGTCTAACAACTTCTCTTCTATGAAGTTTGGGAGTTGCTCTGAACTCTGAGTAGACACCTTTCTCAGCATTATTTGTTCTAGTAGGCTTTGTTCGTCGAGTAGCAATCCTTGTCAAGGGAAAATAGTATTCACAAAACCCAAGGATACTTCATCTAACTGCCTGTCATCAGAGTAAATTTCCTTTGAGACGCTTCATCTGAGTTAGAAACACATTGGATAACCAAAAAATCTCCTACAGAAATCTGGCTGAGTCGTATCCTCTATCTGCTGTTGAGGACTCACAGGCTGGTCTTGCCTAATTCTATTCTCCATGGTGGCATTGGCGGAAACAGGAGCTGCGCCAACTTGAGTAGAAAATGTTAAGCTGAGAGCGATCGCGGTAGATGCAACGAGTTTCATTTTTCTTTTCTCCGAGTAGATGTACGAACCTGTGAGCTTGGTGTGATTAACCTAGCCCTAAAATTTTGAGAGATAAATTGCTCTTATTAGAGACTTTTTATTCAGTTGTTGGAGTTACCCTGTCAGTGACGCACCCGATTAGTCGAAATTTGAGAGAAATCTTTTTCTGTCACTGCTCTATAATTAAACTATAGCAAGAGAAAATCCTAAATCAATGAACTTTACCAAAGCTTCATTTAGAGTTCATACACGCTTAATAAGCGCATCTTATGGCTTAAGTTTTCTTTACAGAAGTTCTGGAGTAAGGAGTACACCGAAATTACGGCGTTAGAGGCAATTAAACGTAATACCCAAAACTGTAGACTATAGGCTATAACTGTAGTTGAACCGAAATACATTTGAAATACATCCTGGGTTTAGTGGTGTTTGAGTTACGGTTATCCGTTGAATCAGATTAAATTATTCGTCGAGCCGGATGGGACTTCCCTTTTCCGTCCAAGTGAAATATCTCGATTTTTCGCTGGAGGGTTTCAATAGTCAAATCCTTATGGTGCAAGGGTTGCTTTTTATTCTTTTGTCAGAGTTTTTTAACAAAGTAAGTTTATGTTAAGAGTTGTAATGTAAGATTTGCTTATATTAAGGATTATGACGCAATAATTCGTAATATTAAACTTACTATAGAATTACTGACATGGTTTCGCTTCACATCTCCCACAACACTGAGTTACAAGTAAGTAATTTTACTCAGCCTCCTGAAGATAGAACTCTTTCTCTCGCAGGTTGTTCCAGACATACCCCTCACCTCTGTATAGCGGGAAATTCCCATGAATCTTGCCTTTAAGTTTATTTTGGGCGGAAAGATACTTAACTCCATTGCCTTGATTGAGCAACACGCTTACCTTGAACTCACATCCACCCGCATTAAAGATCTCAATCGTGAAAATTCGGTGAAAGGGAAGTCAACTCAGTCTCATCTGATCAGGTGTGCAGCCATCTCAAGAGACTATTTCGGGCTTGCTGCACAAAGCCGAAACCCTTAGCTATCAATGCTTTGAGCAGCATGGACATTGGCTCATTTTCAAGGACATAAGGTAAAACCCTTTCATACCCTTGCACCACTATCAAAGAAAATGTATCATTGCTTCCCCAGCTTCCCCAGCTCCCCCAGCTTCCCCTGCTCCCTACCTCCCCACAAGACTTATTCAGCAGACCCTAATTTTTTTCTACCTGAAGCGCCGTATCTGGAAAATCGCTGAAAAGTCCATCAATTCCCAGCCGATAGAATTGCTGATACTCCAACTCAGGATTACCTTGATAGTCGGGGGCGAGAAAAACCTCTTCATTGCGGAATGTCCAGCCATGAACCTGCAAACCCTGAGCATGAGCGTCATCGAGTAACGAGGTGGGGGGTAATAAGTAACCATCCGCTCCCGTGGGTACAATTAAACGTTTGTTGACTCCGATCGCATCTGCATAATCAGCAATTTCCCGTAACCCCTGAGGCGTTACCAGATCTTGATACGTCCGATTGTTATTGTCATGGTGTTGAGGATGAGCAATAAAATCGTAGGGTTGACCAATGTCATTCACTAACTGTACCAAGGATACATCGGTGATTTGCTTGAGCGCTTTCAAGTTCGCTGTTTCAAAGGATTGGATGAATACAGGGGAAGTGCGATCGCATAATCCGTACTGGTTGAGGATATTTACCAACGGTTCTTCTAACGAGAGTCCGATCGCGGTAAAGTAGGTGGGATGCTTGGTTTCTGGATAAATGCCAATCATGCGTCCAGTTGCAGCACTTTGGCGTTGAACTAGCTCAATAATATCAACCAGAGTAGGGATATCAAACAACCCATCGAATTCTGTCGAACGCAGGTGAGGTAATCGTTCTTTGACTCGTAGGGTTTTTAGTTCAGCCAGAGTAAAGTCCTCAGTAAACCAACCCGTGACAGTTTGCCCATCAATCATTTTAGTGGTTTGGCGATCGCGAAATTCTGGACGAGTCGCCACATCGGTAGTACCCGAAATTTCGTTCTCGTGACGCGCCACCAATACCCCATCCTGCGTCATCACCAAATCGGGCTCAATATAATCCGCCCCCATCTGAATCGCTAATTCATAAGCCGCGAGGGTATGTTCGGGACGATAGCCACTTGCGCCTCGGTGAGCAATCACCAAAGGACAGGAATTTTTGTCACGCGATCGCATCCTTCCTTATATATATACCCCTATTTTTATTGTCCCCAGACGTAGCAGGCTACGTCTCTACATGCACCCCCCTTAACTTACCACGGTAGTACTTCCCCCTTCGCGTGCCAAAACGTACCAGAATTTTCCAAGTTAAGCTGATCGATTCGGGCTAAAAGTCCCTGAACTGCTTCCTGGGTAGGAATACCATTATGACCTGTCATGTCTGTACTCACCATACCCGGATGGAGAATAGCCACGGCAATTTGACGAGGTTTTAAATCAATTGACAGAGACTTACCCGCCATGGAAACGGCAACTTTCGACATGCGGTAGCCGTAAGAATTACCTGAGGTGTTGTCTTCAATCGAACCCATGCGGCTAGTCATGATCGCAATCTTAGCACCCGTACCCAAATTGGGGAGTAACGCTTGGGTGACACGCAACGCGCCCAACGCATTAACCTCAAATTGCTGCCGAATGGCATCAAAGTCAAGCTGGGGGAGGGTATTTTTCCGCAAAATTCCGGCATTGTTAATCAATACATCGAGAGGAGTATTCTTTAAACGGGATGCTAACTCAGCAACAGAGTCATCTGAGGTGATATCAATCCCCGTCTCCACCCGGATGCCCAAGCTATCGAGGGCTTCAGACGTTTTTCGACAAACTGCGATCGCCGTTTCTCCTCGTTCGATTAGCTGTCGGCAATACTCTAAGCCGATACCTCGGTTTGCGCCTGTTACTAAATAAGTTGCCATATTTATCTGTAATCTCCTGTATAAGTGGGTGGACACAATTAAAGTTAACGGTTGAGATTAGGGAACAGGGAACACCTCGACTTTGCTCGGTGTCCCGGCTCAAAGAGTTCCCAAACGCTTCTCGCATCGCGTCTCTACATTGCTCCCCCAGCTTCCCCAGCTCCCCCAGCTCCCCCAGCTCCCCCTGCTCCCCCCCTCACAAGGGTAGGTTTTTTAAGATTGGGGTTGAGATAAGACAAGGTAGACAGGTAGACCATCACTTCGACTTCGCTCAGCGACCGTAGACAAGGAAGAGTGAGAACGAAAAATAGGGCGTTTCGGCTTTTAGAAGTTAGCTTGACCGAACAAAATGCTGTACGGTTTTCCCCCCTTGTCTACTTTCCTCCCTTGTCCTCCTTGTCTTGTCCCCACCCTAAAGTAAAAAACCTACACCTGTCAGCTCTTGTAGGGGGGAACGAGGGGGGTCCGGAGTTGGGGTTAGGGGATGAGGGGGAAAATGTCGAGGAGTAGATAGATGCAGCTTAAAACCTTGCCAGCATTGGTTTTCTACCTTAAGTTGACACCAATGGGCAATGCCGTGCCCCTACACTTAACCCTGCTCGAAGCCGAAGGGTTAATTTTGGATTGACAATCCCGTACCTGATTCCGTAAAATCGTATTTTTTTAAATAGCGCCGACTCTCAGACAACCAGAGGAGTTGTCTTTATAATTTTTTTAGCTCGATCTTTATTTAGTGCGATCTAGGAATACAGTGGGATGACAGAACCTTTTGCGGATGTCTTTTGGTTGACCTCGGTAAATCGGCATCAATTATTATACGCTAATGCAGCGACTGAGCAGATGTGGGGTCACACCCCTGACCAATTATCCAGTCATCCGGGAGGGTATATGCAGTGTATCCTGGATGTAATCGATCGCCGGGATCGAGAGCGAGTGGCGATGGCTTGGACGCAACACCCCACCAGTGAATCGCCACAAGAGTATCGCATTATCAAATCCGATCGCTCAATCCGATGGGTGCGATCGCGCTCTTTTAGTATCCCGAATCCCTGGGGGGAAAGCCAGAGAGATGCTCCTCAAACTCTCCTCGCCACGATCACTGAAGATATTACCGAAGACAAACAGGTTAAGGACACGCTCAATCAGCGAGAACAGGAATTTCGAGTTCTACTGGATCATTCTCCAGATATTGTCGCTCGATTTGATCGCCATCTGCGTCATGTTTACGTCAACCCCGTCATTGAACAGGAAACGGGTATTCCCTATCAAGAGTTTTTAGGCAAAACCCACCGGGAATTAGGATTACCAAAAACTCTTATTCCCATCTGGGAGGAATCCTTACAAACAGTGTTCCAAACGGGTGAGGAAAATGAGAGTGAATTCACGTTCTTGACTCCCCATGGACAACGGTATTATCAATCGCGTCTGGTTCCCGAATTTGCCCCGGATGGTTCCGTTGAATTTGTCCTCAGCGTGTGCCGCGATATTACCGACATTCACCAGGCTCAACAAGCGGTGCGGGAGAGTGAAGCCCGTTTCCGCACGGTATTTGAGTTAGCACCCATTGGGATGGCGATCGCCAATACTCAAGGGCGGGTTCTGCATACCAATCAGGCGCTGCAAGATATCCTCGGTTACAGGGCTAACCAATTATTAAATCAGCCGTTCCATCTGTTTATCCATCCCGATGAGATAACCCAGTGCTATCAAGACTTACATAAACTGATCACCGGGGAAATCACTCACATAAACACCGAAAAACGCTATATTCATCAGCAAGGTCATGTAGTCTGGGTGCATGTGTCGGCGTCAGCCGTTCGTGGCGCGAATGGGTTATCTGAGTACACGATCGCTCTGATTCAAGATATTAGCGATCGCAAACAAGCAGAAGTCCTGTTGCAACAGGCTCATCTCCATTTGGAACAACGGGTTAGTGAACGCACCGCCGAACTCGAACAAACGAATACCCGCCTCCAGCACGAAATTACTCACCGTCAAACCATAGAGATACAATTACAACAAGCCAAGGAGCAACTGCAAGCAGTTTTGGATGCAGTACCCGGTTGCGTCTCCTGGATGAGTCGCCAAGGACGATATCTGGGAGTTAATCAATTTTTGGCAGATATGTTCAACCTGTCACCGGACGACTTTGTCGGTCAACCCCTCGGTTTTCTCAATAGTAATCCGACGTTTGTCAACTATATTGAACAGTTTATCGCGAGTGCGGCTCAAACTGACCAAAATATCCTGGAAATTAACATCAAGGGTTCCCATCACTATCATCTAATTGCCGCTCAAAAATATCAGCAAGGAACCAATATTGTTTGTGTGGGGATTGATGTCACTCAGAGCCAAAAAGCCCAGCAAGCCTTGCAGAACCAAAAAGACTTCCTGCAAACCATCATTGACACCAACCCCAATATAATTTATGTCAAAGACCAAGACGGTCAGTATATTTTAGCCAATCGCAGGTTTGCCGAACATCGGGGGATTCCTGTTGAGGAAGTGTTGGGAAAAACAACCGCCCAACTCCATCATGATGCAGCAGATGTGGAACGCTTTCTGGCTGAAGATCAAGAGATATTGACCACCTTACAGCCGAAATTCATTCCTGAAGAGTTTTCCTGGGATCAAAACGGTAAAATTCGCTGGTATCAAACCATTAAAACTCCGTTGGTGGCTCCAGATGGACAGGTGACTCAAGTCCTCGGTGTGAGTACCGATATCACCGCCCGTAAACTGGCAGAGGATCTCTTACAACAAAGTGAAGCCCGCTTACGTCTAGCCCTCGATGCCGCACAGATGGCAAAGTGGGATTGGAATTTGCAAACCGGAATGATTACTTGGTCTTATCGCTTGGAACAACTCTATGGATTGGCATTTGATCGTCCAGAAATTCCCTACAAAACCTTTTTAGAAAAGGTTCACCCGGAAGACCAAGAACTGGTTAAGCAAAGCATGGAATGGGCGATTCAAACGGGGGAGGATTATGACCTTGAATATCGGATTATTTGGCCCGATCAGATTGTGCGCTGGATTCAAAGCAAAGGTCAGATTATTTATGACAAAACTGATCAGCCTATCTGGACAATTGGATTGAACCTAGATGTGACAGAACGTAAGCTGGCTGAAGAACAGTTACGCCAGCGTGAAGAACAATTACGGTTAGCCCTAGATGCGGCGCGTATGGGATTCTGGGATAGAAATCTGGAGACGGAACAAATTAGCTGTTCCTATCACCTGCAACACCTGTATGGGTTAGATGCCAAAACTACACAGATTAGCTACAAAACGTTTCTGGAAATGGTTCATCCTGAGGATCGCGATCGCGTTCACCAAGCGGATCGACGAGCGATTGATGAGCAGGAAGATTGCTATGATATTGAATTTCGGATTATCAGAACCGATGGGAACCTGCGTTGGGTGGAAAGCAAATCTCAAGTATTTTATGATGAAACCAGTCAGCCTGTGCGGATGATGGGAATTAATCTGGATATCACGGAGCGCAAGCAGGCTGAAATCCAAATTCAAGCCTCTTTGCGGGAAAAAGAAGTCTTGCTCCAGGAAATTCACCATCGGGTGAAAAATAATTTGCAGGTGATTTCCAGTCTTTTGGATTTACAATCTCAGTACATTACCGATCAAACGACAGTGGAACTGTTCCAGGAAAGTCAGAATCGGGTTAAGTCAATGGCGTTGGTGCATGAGAAATTGTATCAGTCTCAAGATTTTGCCCGGATTAATTTTGCCGAGTACATTGAGAATTTGACCAGTTATTTGTTTCAGATCTATATTTTTGAATATAACCAAGTTAATTTGGAATTTCATATTCATGAGGTTGATTTAACGATTGATGCTGCTATTCCCTGTGGTTTAATTATTAGTGAATTAGTGTCTAACGCGCTCAAATATGCCTTTCCAAATGGTCAAGAAGGGACGATTGAGGTGATCCTGACCGCAGAATCTGAGGATCGATGTCACCTAACGGTCAAAGATAACGGCGTTGGATTTCCACCGGATATGGAATTTGCTAATCCTAAGTCATTAGGCTTACAGTTAATTAAGGTTCTGACTGAACAATTGGAGGGTGATCTCAGCTTTAATCTGGATAAGGGAACCGAAGTGAATATTAGTTTTCCGATCGAAAGTTTGAACTAAACTGTAAAGACATGCCCTAGTGCAGCTTGGCAAAAATACTTGAGCAGCTTCGTAGATACGATGAAGCAGGGGGAGCAGAGGGAGCAGGGGAAGCGAGGGGAGATATTAGCTGTTCAGTTATTTCTGCCTTCTTGCCCTAGCACGTCTGTCTTAATCATTGGACTTTCTTTTATTGTGTATTTTTATTTCTAAATTAAACAAATGGTTAAAGCGAAAATTTTAGTTGTTGAAGATGAGCGAGTTGTCGCCCTCAGCATTCAAAATCGATTGGAAGCCCTCGGATATACTGTAACCGCCAATGTGACATCTGCCGAAGCCGCGATCGCGGGAATTTCTCAAAATCCTCCCGACTTGGTGTTGATGGATATTCGGCTCAAAGGTAAAATCGATGGAATTGAAGCGGCGGCTCAAATGCGCCAGCAGTTTCAACTCCCCGTTGTCTATCTGACTGCCTATAATGATGAGGAGACGCTGGAGCGGGCTAAACTCACCGAACCCTATGGTTATTTGCTCAAGCCTTTTGAATCCAAAGATTTAGCAACCACGATTGAAGTAGCGCTCTACAAACATAAAATGGAGCAACAGCTTCGGGAGCGAGAGCAATGGTTAGCTACGACGCTAAAAAGTATCGGTGATGCAGTTATTACCACTGATCCGCAACGGGCGATCACGTTTATGAATCCAGTTGCTGAGGCGCTAACCAAATGGACGCAACAAGACGCCTTAGGTCAAGATTTGAATCAAATCTTTCTAACTATTAATGAAACGACACGAGAAGCCATTCCGAACCCAGTCACTGTGTCTCTACAAACAGGTAAAACTGTAACTATAGAAAACCATACACTGCTGATTGATAAAGAGGGTGAGGAAATTCCCATTGATGATAGTGCGGCTCCCATTAAGAATGATAGCGAAAAGATTCTGGGAGCTGTATTGGTGTTTCATGATGTCATCGAGCAACGACAAATCCAAGCTTTGCTCAAGCGGACTAATGCCGACTTAGAACAAAGAGTCGCTGAAAGTACAGCCCAATTAAGACAGCAGAACCAACAACTAGAAGCCGAAATTGCCCGACGCCAGCAGCTAGAAGAAGAGTTACGGGTAGCGCTAGCTAGAGAACGAGAATTGAGCCAATTAAAATCTCGAATTGTTGCTACCGTGTCTCATGAGTACCGGACTCCCCTGACAACGATTTTGTCGTCTACGGAAATGTTACAAAGATATAGCGATCGCTTGACGCCGGAGAAAAAACAAACCCATTTCCAACGGGTGAAACAGTCGGTTGAGCATCTGACGAATCTAGTCAACGATATGATTTTCATTGAGCAAGCCGAAACGCAAGCCCTAGAATTTAATCCCACTTTGGTTAATATTGAGGAAATTGTGGGCGAGGTGATTGAAGCGGTGCGTCCCAAATCCGCCGGAAAACATACCCTGAATCTGATCTGCCCAAGTGAGTGCGATCGCGTTGTTTTAGATGGCAACCTACTCCGACTCATTCTCGATAACTTATTGTCTAATGCGATCAAATATTCTCCAGAGGGAGGATTAATTGAGGTAGAAATCAGTCCTCAAGCCCAGGAAATACGGCTGCGGGTTGCTGATCAAGGCATTGGTATTCCCCCGGATGATCAGGGAAAATTATTCAAAGCATTCTATCGCGCCAGTAATATCGGCATTACTCCTGGTGTGGGCTTGGGATTAGTGATTGTGAAAGAATGTGTAGAATTGCATCAAGGTAGAGTGGAGGTTGAGAGTGAAGTTGGCGCAGGAACCACGTTTACGATAATCTTACCCGTGGCGGAATCAGTGGAAGGATAAAAGGGTTTTGCCGTAGAGTTTGACTATCTCAGCTTGATCAATCGGACTATTCGCAATCTTGATTTAACCCAGAATCAATCCGATTAATATGCCTATTACCTGGACTCCGGAACAAATCCTCGCACTCGCCCCCGATGCTAAGTCTGCCCAAAATGGTCAAGGCTTGGCACGTTTATCGAAATGGCAAGGATTGGGACGAAATCAGGAGGCGGTGTGGGGAGAATGCCAAGGAAGTGGAAGTAACCCCTATCAAACCCAAATCGATTTAGGTGAAACGGCGTTTAAATGCAGTTGTCCGAGTCGTAAATTTCCCTGCAAACATGGACTCGGACTCTTATTACTCTTTGCCAATCAACCCGATAGGTTTAACCCAAATCAATCCCCTGATTGGGTAAACGATTGGATTAGCACTCGCCGTCAAAAACAGGCGAAAAAGGTAGAAAAATCAGAAAACGTTGCTGATCCCGCAGCTAAAGCCAAACGCGCCGCCAAACGGGAGGAAAATGTTACCGCCGGGGTGCAAGAATTAGACCGTTGGTTGCGTGATTTAGTCCGTCAGGGATTAGCCAACTTACCGGAAAAAGACTATAGTTTTTGGGATACGGTAGCCGCCCGGATGATTGATGCTCAAGCCCCAGGATTGGCGCGTCAGTTACAGGAGATGTCCGGGATTCCGTATACGGGGGTGGGTTGGCAAGAACGCCTCTTGCAACGGTTGGGACGCTTGTATTTGTTACTGCAAGGATTTCAACGCCTAGAAACATTACCCCCAGACAGGCAAGCCGATATCCGCACGGCGATTGGGTGGGGGCAAAAAGAAGAAACCGCTACCTCGATTATCCGCGATCGCTGGTTAGTCTTAGGACAGTGTATCGAAGACCAAGATAACCTGAAAGCGCAACGGATATGGTTACAAGGACAACAGACGCATCGATTCGCCCTAATCCTGACCTTTGCCCATCATACTCAACCCCTAGACACCAGTCTCATCCCCGGTACTCTCCTCGACGCCGATTTGGGATTCTTTGCCAGCGCTTATCCGTTGCGGGCAATTGTCAAAACCCGTAACGCCCCAGCCATACCGTTTACAGAAATGGAAGGGGAAAGCGCGATCGCAACGGCACTGACTCTATACACAAATGCGTTAGCTTGTCAACCTTGGTTAGACCAATTTCCCCTCAGCTTACAAGGAGTTATTCCCCAGAAATATAACCAAGGATGGGCATTGCGCGACGATGCTAACCAGGTATTACGCCTCACCCCCAGATTTACAGAGGGTTGGCAGTTATTTGCCCTGAGTGGGGGACATCCCATCACCGTTTTTGGCGAATGGAATGGGGATGACTTTTTCCCCTTAAGTGCTTTTTCCCAAGATCAGTTTATTGCGTTTCGATAACGTTCGTAGTAAAGGCTTTAGCCTTATATTTTGTTAGGTTTGCTGGCTTCAACCTAAATCCTCTTGGGTTTTGCTATCGCTCTACCCAACCTACAATACCTAAAACTCAGGAGTATTTATGTCTAAGCCCAAAATTTTGCAAGAGGGAACCAGCTATAGTTTTCGTTCCTACTTTGAGCTACCCAATGATACCGATGAAATCCTGGCAGAGTTTGGCTATAAGTTTGAACGCCAGCGCCTTCACTTACCCAAAACCACTCGTGAGATTGAGTATCTTGCGGAGTTACAGCAGCAGTTAGAAGACACGATTCCTTATGTCACTCTCAGTAGTGAAACAGCCAAGCGGGAAATTTTGATTGCGCCAGTGTTGGCGCGAGTGGCGGTAATGTGCCGCCGTTTGCTACGCATTGAGTACCCGTTGAAGGTTAATGAGCAACTTCAGGGGAATTTAGATTATTTTATTGAGTCGGAGATGGGATTAATTGTTATTGAAGCGAAGCGGGATGATTTGAGAGAGTTAGTAAATATTTTAGTGGGAATTTTAGAGTAAAAGGGTAGAAGGGTTAACTAACAGTAATAGAGTAATCAATTCAGAAGAACCTGTTCGATTAAAATCGGTTTAATATCCTATCTTCGGTAAAGCCTCAATGAGTCTCTGGCAAGACGTAATCACCACCGCCTTAGTTGGCACAGAGAGACGAACTCTCACCCTTACTCCAGCCACTAACCCACTCAGTCAACTTTTATGCCAACTTAATTCTACTGACCCAGAAGCCACATTACTCAGCGCGGCTGGGGCAATTTCTCTCTATCACCGCGCCGGACAACGCCCGATTACCGATAATCAACCTTTACCCGAACCCTGTCCACCTGACGATAAACCCCCCTGTAGTCCCCGCGCCGCCCACTATCTGAAATTGATGCTACAAAAAGAGCGGGTAAAACTGTTACCGGAATGGTTAGCCAGCGCCGCTACAGCCGGATACCGTGTGCCCGACTATTATTTGCCAGAGTTACTGGAAGTGGGACGCACCTCACCCCAGTTACGCCCTGCCATTCTCCCGGTTTTAGGTCAACGGGGACGGTGGTTAGCCGCCCATAATCCGGATTGGCATTATCTGGGAGATGAGGATATCGAACAAACGTGGACAACTGGAAGTCTAGACGCCCGCAGACTTCTATTGCAACATCTACGGCATGAACATCCCGCCTCAGCACGGGAACGACTTGTAACTGTGTGGCAACAAGCATCATCAGATGCCAGAATTGCCTTGTTAGACACCCTGCAAATTGGCTTAAACCTGGAGGATGAAGCATTTTTAGAGGTTGCACTGGATGACCGTCGTCAAGAGGTGCGACGCCAAGCGGCTCATTTATTAGCACAGTTACCGGAATCGGCTTTATGTCAGCGGATGAAGCAACGCATCCAATCCGCTATTACATTTCGACGCAAGCGTAACCGTTTGCATCTAGATTTTATCCTCCCTGATGATAATGACCAAGAGATAACCAGAGATGGTATTGATAGCAAACAGCCACCTCAGTTATTAGGTAATAAAGCCTGGATAATTTTACAAATTGTCGCCGCGACTCCCCTTTCTCTGTGGTCAGACCTTCAGAAAGAATCCCCGGCTGAATGGATACAAGCTGCAAAACGGAGTGAATGGGATCATTCCTTGGTTGAAGGGTGGGCGGTGGCGACGATGCGCCAACAGAATCCGGACTGGGCAGAGGCTTTACTGCCGTTTTATGGTACGTTTAAGGGCTATTTAATCCGGCAGAATCAATTAATTTCTGGATTAATTAATGTTCTCTCTGCTGAACAACGGGATTGTTTTTTTCTGAATTTATTCCCATCCAGTAAGGTTCCCTTTAATAGCCAACATCCGGCGTTTAGTCTATTAACCCATTGCCATGTTCCTTGGAGTATAGAACTAACCGAGATTGTTTTAGACGGTGTGCGCCGCTATCTGAAGAAGACGGATAATCCTTACGATTGGTCGCTGTCTACTGGACTAAAAGAGTTTGCCTATTTTATGAGTCCTGATATTGTCCCCGAACTCTCGACTCGTTTCAGCAATATTGTACCCGAACGGTTAGCTTTAGCCTCCTATTGGACGGAGGTGATTGATGAAGTCTTGGCAGTTTTGAGTTTACGCTATGAAATGGGCAGAGAAATTTGAGCGTCAACGGTTTCTTGGTTTAATTATAGCAGTAGACACATCGATTAGGACTTTCGGCACCATTGTAGAGACGCGCCATGGCGCGTCTCTACATAAATGATGTGTCCTAACCGCTATGGCGGTTGCTATACTTATTGGTTTATCTCTGCCAATAACGTTAACAAATCCTGCCAATTATTCAACTCAAACATAGCATCGCTTAACCCTTCTAAAGCTGACAAAGACAAATCTTCTACTAAGCTATTGAGTTCCGCTGTCTGGTCTGGAAACCGCTTGTTCAGCAGACGCAGGACTAAAGCGCGTGCTTCTGTAATGCGACCTTCTTGACGACCTTCTTGACGACCTTCTTGACGACCTTCTTGGCGACCTTCTTCCCGCGCCTCCTTCGATGCTTCTTCAGTAGCATATTTGATGCGTCCTATCTCGTCGCGCAACTGCATGGCTCGACGACTGACTTCCTCCGCTTCTGCTGGTGTCAGGTTCGCTTGATTGGCTATCGTTAACGCTTTTTCTATTGCCGTAACTTCTGCCAAACTTTCTGGAATTTCTTCTAAGTCTTGAGCTTGCGTCATAAAATAAATCCATTTCTCTGCCAATGTCTGTAACTCTGGCAATTTTTTCACAAATCTCGGTAATTCTACAAAAATTAGCTGCAATTCATGTTCAGGATATTCCGATGAGCTTTCTTTGTCTTTGAATACAAAATGATGAATACATTTAGGGTTTTCTTTGAACAGAATAAAATCGGTGATTGTTACGGCAATAACTGGCGTAATCTCCAGGTAATAATCTCCTGATGTCAACTGATTAGCGTAGGCTTTGCAGAGATTGTAGGTCACTCGTTTATAAAAAGCGGCTATCCGGGCGACCTGCATTTCAATCAGGACAATTTCTCCACTGTTTAGAACAGCCCTGATATCCAAGTAACTATCTTTTAAGGTTTCAACTTGACCAGGATTGTAAGGGTTGACAATGGTTAAACTAGAAATGACACTTTTCCCATTATAAACAATTGCATTTAAGAAGCTGATGAGAATGTCTTCACTTTGGTCTGAGCCAAATATTTTTTTGAAGGCATAATCAATTTTTGGGCTAATAAATTTTTTCTTAGTCATAAGTTATTACTCTTTTAAGCTATTGGCTTGAATTGCCTGAATATAAATTTTGTAGGCGACACTAAGTTTTGCCAATAGTCCTCAAAGGCTGACAAAGGTCGTAGCTTGCTTGGCGCTTCATGAGGATGACAAAGGACGAATGACATAAGACAAATGACGAATAGGGAGAAAGTTAGTTTAGTATAGCAGGTACGGAAGAGCCTTTTTCAGGACAAACAACTGTGAATCGTGCAAAGCTAAACAATCAAAACTTTTTATTGCGTGAACATGCGGAACAACAGTTTGCCGAAGAATTAGCGGAATTGGCAAAAGCAGATCAACGCCAGCGCCCGCCGAACTGGAATTTATCCCCCTGGGCAGTCACAACGTATCTATTGGGAGGTACACTAGAGAACGGGTTTGTGGTATCGCCCAAGTATATTGGCGATCGCAGACTGATAGAAATAGCTGTTGCTACCCTCACCACAGACCGTGCTTTACTACTGATGGGGGTTCCGGGAACCGCCAAGTCTTGGGTATCGGAACATTTAGCTGCTGCTATTTCCGGGGATTCAACCTTACTGATTCAAGGGACAGCCGGAACCAGTGAAGAATCCATTCGCTATGGGTGGAACTATGCCCGATTACTGGCAGACGGTCCCTCGATGGAGGCGTTAGTGGCAAGTCCGCTGATGGTGGCGATGGAAGCGGGGAAAATTGCCCGTGTGGAAGAGTTGACTCGGATTCCGGCAGATGTCCAAGATACCCTAATTACGATTCTCTCAGAAAAGATGCTACCAATTCCCGAATTGGGGGATGAGGTGCAAGCGATTAAAGGCTTTAATATTATCGCCACAGCGAATAATCGCGACAAGGGGGTCAATGATTTGTCTAGCGCCCTGAAACGCCGCTTTAATACTGTTGTTTTGCCGTTACCGAAAACGATTGATGAGGAGGTGAGTATCGTTCAACAACGAGTTGCAAGCTTAGGACGTGCTTTAGAACTCCCGGTGCAAGCCCCCGCTTTAACTGAAGTCCGCCGGGTGGTGACAATTTTCCGCGAACTGCGTAGCGGTATCAGCGACGATGGTAAAACTAAACTAAAATCTCCCAGTAGTACCCTGAGTACAGCCGAGGCAATTTCGGTGGTGAATAGTGGGTTAGCCCTAGCCGCCCATTTTGGCGATGGACACCTCAGCGCTAAGGATATTGCGTCTGGATTGGTGGGTGCTGTGGTGAAAGATCCGATCCAAGATACGTTAGTGTGGAACGAGTATCTCGAAACTGTGGTCAAAGAACGCAAAGACTGGACAGACCTGTATCGCGCTTGCCGAGATGTTGGATCTTAGGATCAAGTTGTTTCAGTCGGCGACTCCTGTCGCTACCATTACCTGTATTGCTTGAGCATAAGTGAGATGTTGCCCATAGAACCTTCTCCCGATTCCCCACCCTCATCGGATCAGTCATCTACCGATGCGGTAAGTTCTGATACGTCTGATTTTCCGGAGGGACATGTTCTCATTGTTCAAGATGACCGAGGACGACATCGGTTTGTTTTAGACGGTGAACTCTATTCCATTGGCAGAGAACATGATTGTGATATTCGGCTGTTCTCACAGTTTGTCTCCCGTCACCACGCCACGTTGATGCGAGTAGAGGGTGAGGATGGGCATGATGCCTATCGCATTGTTGATGGCAATCTCAAAGGGAAATTAAGTTCTAATGGCTTGTTAATTAATGGTCAAAAGCACCAAAGCTATGAGCTGCAAAATGAAGAGGAAATTGTCTTTGGTCCTAATGTGAAGGCGATTTACTACCGAGTGCGGCGGGATCAGGGGGAGGGTTAACTGGTCATTTGTCTTATGTCATTCATCATTCATCATTCGTCAGCGTTTGAAGACTATTTGCAGAACTTAATCTTAATCTCAGTTAAAAAAAAACGAATTAGCCCTTGACTTTTCGGGAGATTTTAGGTACTTTTATATCATGGGAAAATGTGCCGTCCTATAGACCCATATCAACCGTAATTCGTAGGGTGGGTTAGGCGGTAATTAATTCACAACACAAACCTTTAATTGGCGCTTCGCCGTAACCCACCACGTTATTCGTGCCAACGGGTGAACTAACGATGAGAATTCCTCAACGAAATAATGGATTTCCCGGTAACGATAGTGGGGCGAGTCGAGATAATTGAGGGATTTCCCGGTAACGATAGTGGGGCGAGTCGAGATAATTGAGGGATTTCCCGGTAATGATATGCAGCGAGTCGAGATAATTAAGGGATTTCCCGGTAATGATATGCAGCGAGTCGAGATAATTGAGGGATTTCCCGGTAATGATATGCAGCGAGTCGAGATAATTAAGGGATTTCCCGGTAATGATAGTGGGGCGAGTCGAGATAATTGAGGATTTCCCGGTAACGATAGTGGGGCGAGTCGAGATAATTGAGGGATTTCCCGGTAACGATATGCAGCGACTCGCCCCTACATCCCCTACATCCCCTACATCCCCTACATCCCCTACATCCCCTAAATTCCCTACATTCCCTACATTCCCTACATCCCCTACATCCCCTTATTTCTTGTCTGTTTTTAGCGAACATCAGTATAAGTAAAACTTGATAGTCTGTCGGTTAACCTTTTAAATCTGTCAAGTAACGCAAATGATACATTTTCTGTTAAGGAATGTGAACACCTAAAAAACAACTGAAAACCCTGATATTGCCGTTGTACCGGGACTGTAGTATGATTTGTGAAGATAAATTAAACATGAGACTTTGGGTTTTTATTCGCTTTTATCGATAAATTGAGTCAAAAAATCCTCCAATAGCTGATTAAGCCAACAATCGGGCAGTTTTAAGGATCAAGCACTACAAATATTACATGCCGATCTCAATGACATAATTTTGGCAACGCCATCCGTGGCTGATTTGACAAAAAAAACGCTATATGCAGGGGAGTCAGACTAAAAAATGAGCATCCATATCTTTGGCATACGTCATCATGGACCCGGATGTGCGCGATCGCTCTATCATTCTCTGCATAGTCTCAACCCGGATATCCTTTTGGTTGAAGGTCCCCCGGATGGGGATGGGATGCTGCCTTTGGTTACTCATCCCCAGATGCAACCGCCTGTGGCGTTATTGGTTTATAGACCCGACCAACCCCAACAAGCAGTGTATTATCCTTTTGCTATTTTTTCCCCAGAATGGCAAGGGATTGATTATGCCTTAACTCAAGGGATTCCGGTACGGTTTATGGATTTGCCTTTGGTGCATCAGTTGGCAGGGGAAGCTGGGGGAGCAGAGGGAGCAGAGGGAGCAGAGGGAGCAGAGGGAGCAGAGGGAGCAGAGGGAGCTGGAGAAGAGGATGAGATTTACTATGATCCTTTGGGTTATTTAGCAAGAATTGCTGGGTATAGTGATGGGGAACGTTGGTGGGAACAGTTAGTTGAACATCGCCAGGAGAGTACGGATGTATTTGAAGCGATTTTAGAAGCAATGACGGCGTTGCGTCAGGATGTACCCCCCAGAGATGATCCTAGGGAAGCGCAACGGGAAGCCTATATGCGGAAACAGATTCGGGCGGCGAAAAAAGAAGGATTTCAACGCATTGCTGTTGTCTGTGGTGCATGGCACGCCCCTGCATTGGTGGATATGCCTGCGGCGAAAGCGGATAATGCGTTGCTTAAGGGATTGGCGAAAACTAAAGTTGAAGCCACTTGGATACCGTGGACGTATGGGCGACTGGCATTTAAGAGTGGCTATGGGGCGGGGATTGAATCGCCGGGTTGGTATGGTCATTTGTGGGATTGTTATCAGGATGGGGGAGATGGGGGAGATGGGGGAGATGACTCAACCCTGAGTCAGGGCGGGTTTTGTACTAACGTTACTATCAATCGCGACCAGAGAGTCCCTAAACCCGCCCCTACACCATCAAAATTTGGTCATTTGGGCGGGTTTTGTACAAACGTTACTATCAATCGCGACAAGAAAGTCCCTAAACCCGCCCCTACAGATACGTCAGGACATATATCAAAACTCAACCATCAACAATCAGCGATCGCGATTCGGTGGTTGATTAAGGTGGCGCAGTTATTGCGTCAGGAGGATTTAGATGCCTCATCTGCCCTTATGATTGAAACGGTACGGTTAGCGGAATCTTTGGCAGCATTGCGCGATCGCTCGTTACCGGGTTTGCTTGAGTTAAATGAAGCGACGCAAACCGTTCTCTGCTTTGGCAGTGATCTGCCGATGCGGTTAATTCAAGACCAACTGATTGTGGGTGAACGATTGGGAGAAGTTCCCGATGAGACGCCCATGGTTCCCTTACAACGAGATTTACAGCAGCAGCAGAAACGCTTACGCCTCCCCGCCAATCCCACCGAGAAACAGTATGAACTGGATTTACGCAAAACAAATGACTTAGCGCGATCGCATTTACTCCATCGTCTCAATTTACTCGGTATTCCTTGGGGGATACGACAATCGACAAGGGGAAAAGGAACCTTTAAAGAAGGATGGCGGCTGCAATGGCATCCAGAATTTGCGGTTAAACTCATCGAAGCCGGAATTTGGGGGAATACGATTGATGCAGCAGCGACGGCTTATGCCCGGAATCAGGCACAACAGGCTCAAGCTTTACCCAGTTTGACTCAGTTAGTCGAAACTGTTTTATTGGCAAACTTACCCGATGCGTTACCCGAAGTGATGCATCGCCTGCAAACTGAAGCCACCCTGAATCGAGATGTCGCCCAATTAATGGAGGCGTTACCCCCATTGGCGCAGGTATTACGCTATGGCAATGTCCGCCAAACCGATACTCGGATGATTACCTCAGTGGTGGATGGATTGGTGACGCGGATTTGTCTGGGTTTACCTCTAGCTTGTGCGTCTCTGGATGATGAAGCGGCGCAGCATATCGATCAGCGTATCCAACAAATGAATTATGCGATTTCCCTGTTAAATAATTCGGAGTATAAACAATCCTGGCAACAGGTATTATGGCAACTAGCAGATCAAGCCAACCTGCATGGGTTACTCGCGGGTCGAAGTTGTCGATTATTATTAGATGCTGGGGTATTTAAGGGAAATGACGCCTCCCGTCGGTTAGAATTTGCTCTGTCTCAAGCTAGTGAACCTCCCCAAGCGGCGGCTTGGATTGAAGGGTTTTTGCAGGGGAGTGGATTGTTACTCGTACATGACCATACCTTGTGGCAGATAATTGATGATTGGATTACTCAGCTTCCAGGAAACACCTTTACCGAGATATTACCCTTATTACGTCGCACCTTTGCCAGCTTTTCTACGGCTGAACGTCGCCAAATGGGGGAACGAGTCAAACGGGGAACTTCAGTTGAGACACCAGGGATAAAGGAGGAGGAATTGGATAGCGATCGCGCGAATGCGGTTTTGCCCATTGTGGCACAGTTATTAGGCGTGAGATAGTAGGGGCGGGTTTAGGGAATCACTTATCGCGATTGATAGTAACATTGGTACAAAACCCGCCCTGACTCACGGTTAAATCATCACCCCTCACCCCATCACCCCATCTTCCTATTCCCGATACACAAATAACTCCTCCTGAATGTTTTGCTGCACCTGAGTATCGAGATCATCAGCGATGGTTAGACAATCCACTAATAATTGATTAGCGTCATAATAATCCCACAGCGATCGCGTCTGGTTGCTGCTAAACTGCCAATCATGTTCCCCTTGGTCATGTTGTCCCATTAAAAAGCCAACTCGTCTGATCCAAGAGTGACGATGATTAAACCACCATTGGTTCAACATCTCCAGGTTAGATTGACACTCAAACATGGGATGGAGTAAAGTATTGAGCGATCGCACTAATTGACCCAGATGCTCAGGGTTAAGGGCTAGGTTAAATGCGAGACTATAATTCAAGGTAGCGTTCAGGATTAACGATCGGTATAACGGCGCAGGAAACGACTTGTTGGGCAAATAATCCGCCACCTTAAACGCTAACGCCTCCGGTAATATAAACTCAACGTCCAACTTTCGGGGTAAGGATAAGCAAGAGGGTAATTGTTGTAACGGTGGCGCTTGCAAAGGTTGCTCAAGCCGATAGGAATCGAGTGTCTGGGCTAACGCCTGATCCAAAATTAAAGCCAGGACAAAATCAAAGGCACGCACGGCGGCTGACTTGTAGGATAATGGGCTAGATTCCGATTGATGATCTATCCAGTTCACGAATTGCCCTAATCGCAGATCCGGTATCAATAACTGATCCACCCCTTGTTTCATCGCCTGGATTAATTGTTCAGGGTGACGCAATAGGGTGACGGTGAATAAAAATACCTCTCGCCAGGATTGTTCGGTCAAGTGCGTCACTAATTCCGCGATCGCGTCAGGGTTCTGATTCGTTTTCGTGGTAAACTCTCTAGCGGTGAAGTATTGCTGAAGACTCAAATTAGCAAAAGAATAAACTCGCCGCGATCGCTCCACCAATACTCCATGGTGACATTCAATCGCTTTTAAAACCCCTTGACTCTGTATCTGTAAGCCAACCGGATCAACCTCCTGATAATCTGGGATTGTTCGCAGATAGTCGCCAATATAGTGTTCCACCTGAGATTGGCTCAAGCAATACTGATGTTGAGTCAACGTAACGGAACCCAGATGCTCCAACAGCTTTAACCGATTCACCAAGGACAACGGTTGTTCAGGGGAATCTCGCTCAACCCCTTTCGAGTGATCCCATTTCTGGAGCAGAATATCCAATCCTTCCTGATAAAATCTAGCCTGTTGGCGAGGAAAACGGGCTTGGGATTGGAAGACATGGCAGATGAAACTAAGTAATAGAGGGGTTTTCGCCATGTCCTGAATCGTCCGGTTTTCCGGATACTCCAGTTGTACCCCAAACTCAGTCGCTTTCGCTAACCCCCTCTCCCAATTAACACCAGCCAAAGCCACAAAGTACTTCCGGGCAAAATGACTAATTTGAGTCAACGTCCAATCGGCAAGTTCCACCTCAGTAAATCCGCCAAACCGATACAATTCCACCCCAGTGCGACAGGTGATCACATAGCGATTTTTAGCATAACGATTACAGAACCAACGCAGTTTGTTGAATAGGGAAAAACGCCTCAACGGGGAGATTTCATCCCAGCCATCTAGCAAAATCAGCAGTTTCCCCTCCTGGAGTAAGGTTTTCACCGTTTCCCCAGAGACACCGCGATCGCTAAACTCTTGGCAAATATAATCCAGTAAGCTTAGAGTATTGGCATCTTGCACCAAATCCCTCAATTCAATATAAATCGGCACCTGATCCACCGCAAATTTACCGTGAATACACTGAGTCGCCACATACTGCAAAAACGTAGTTTTACCCGTTCCCGGTTTCCCCCCTATAATCAGGTGGGTTTGTCTAGCCAATACCGCCATTGCCAACTCTCGTTCCGGAGAGGTTCCATCCGGACTCAACTCATAACCCCTCTCCCGATTCACCTGAAAATGTCGCCGCCAATCTGCCAAGTCGAACCAGCATCGGTTGGGGATATTTTGCCAAACCTCCACATCAATATAAATATCCCCTAGGGAAATTGGTTTCGGCAAATCCCATAACGGCACGGTATCCAATTGAGTCTGAATCTGATCCTGGCAGCAAGCACGAACCTCTGCAACTAAGGCATTGAGTTCAACAGGCTGATTTGCCGAAGGATTCATCCCTGGGGATAGCCTCTCCTCTGGAACCTGAGTCGCCACCTCTTGCCAGGATAAATCCAGTTGCAAGCAAATCTCGATGAAAATCCGTCGCTCAACGGGACAACCCCCCAAAAATTTACCGATGGATAGGCGAGTCTTAATACCTACCTTTTTCGCCAGTACCTCATGAGTCCACTGTTTCCGCGCCATGGCTTCTTTGGCTTGGACGATACCCTGTGCATTTGCCGAAAGCGATCGTTTACCCATATCACACTTCCACCCTTGTTAACTACCGATTCAGCGATCGCATCCTGATCGGGGAAGTTCTGAAGAAACGGTAACACTGCTATACAATAATCCCTTTGTTGATGTTGAATGGACGCGACAAGGTGCATCTCAACATCCAATCTGGTTCTCCTCAACTGACTAAATCGGTACTCAATGATACCTCAATTCGGTTCTCTGATTGGCGCTACCGATTTAGGTGATATAGAAAAAACACGCCAAATCATACCAACTTATACATATTGACCATAAATCTCAACGCGATGTTGATATATCACCCTATAGACTAGGATAAAGCTTCTCAAACTAGAGCCTAGCATAAGTTTACCTAAAGTATCACCTTGTTATATTCATTTAAAAAAAAAACAAGCAAATAATTAAGTTATGCAAAAAAGCACAAACGCAAACCATTTTGATTTAAATCATACACATTAAAGTCAAAAAGAATCGACAAGAACCTTGACGATCTCCGGGGATCGTGTACTGTATAAGACAGATTAAAGATTACAAGTTTACAAACTTTTGAAAAATGAGAAGGTAGGTTTTCATAAAATGCAACTTTTACAACAGATAAGAGCCACTGAATCCCGCCAAACTAACTTGAGTCGCTTAAAGTACGGATTTACCTATAAAATCTCCCAAGAGCTAGAAGAGCAGATGCTCCTGATCAAGATTTTCCTCAAACTCCTGGAAGACTCCCAGGATCACCTGAGCGACGATCAACAGTTAGAGTATCTGCAAATGATTCAAGACTCGGTAAACCAGATGACTCAAGCCTTACAGGAGGCGATTGAGGAGTTTGTCGCCGAAACCGCTTAACTTTTAGCTAACCAGCCGTCCAATCACATTGAGGGAGATGATCATGATATGAACTTAAAAACAGAACTGTCTTTAGAAATCTTATCCAAACTGGGATTAGCCTATTGGCTGGAAGTCATTACCGATCATCCTTGGTGTGTTTACTACTTTGGTCCCTTTGGCACAATCCAAGAAGCTGAATCATCTCAGCACGGTTATCTGCATGATCTTCTCGAAGAAAGCGCCCACCCCATGAGCGTAACAATCAAACAATTTTGTCCTCACACCCTAACCATTTCTGAAGATAATATGGCTTGAGCCTTGGCTGAACCTGAGTCAGTTGTCTCTGGAATTATGGCATTGATTTCTGTTTAAACATGAGGTAATAGGGCTAAAACGACAGTATCCTTTTACCGTTTTTATAACCAAATCATTTTTCATTTAATTAACCCATTTCAATTTTTGTCCGAATTCCCAACCAACTGGCTCAAGTTCTCCAAACACGTCTTCCATTGATTCAGATAACTACCGTTAGGAATGACAAGATATCTAGTAAGTAAAGTCCTGGACATAAATTCTGGACGCTGTAAGCTGTGATAGACTTAGCTTACTTCTTTTCGGGAAGCGAGTATGACGACTCCCATCGTTAACCTTAATTTTGTCCGACTACTTATAGACAGGAAATGCTGTGTCTATTCAAGACAATTTTGGGGTTAAAGTTCAACGACTGAATCGATGTCCTTGACTTGTGTGACAACCTAAACACCTAAATTGATTTGGAAATTATAACCATGAGCAAAAATTTGCCAGTTGAAACCCGCCTCTTGAAAGTCATTCAAGAAGAAATTGAAAACGCCTTAGACGCTTATCCGAACAAGTTTTGCCGAATTTTTTTTACCTGTGCCAACCTACGCCAGGACTTACTATGCTACGTTTTGTGTAAACTATCGAATGATCCCCAGGCTGTTGCGGTTAAACAAGGCAAAAAACTGTGCAGTAAGCATACATTTCCCTATTATTCGTTGGAGATGCGATTACACCTGGAATCGTATATTCGTGAAGGCATGAATTGTTTATTGTCAGATACCTACCACGGTTTCAATTTCGAGAATAGGGAATAGGGAATAGGGAATAGGGAATAGGCAATAGGCAATAGGCAATAGGCAATAGGCAATACTCTTCTTTCCCTTCTGCTTTCATTGAATTATTTTTTAATCAACCCATTCTAATCAAATCATGAGAACCATCAACTTTTCAGTATCAATCTGTCGTCATTGTGGTCACTATCAACCCCAAAAAGGCTGGGGAGGTCACTGCCAACAGCTAGGCGTGGCTGTACAGGGAAAATGGAAAGCTTGTCCTTTAGGCATTTCCCCCTTTGCCACCTATGCTGAACACCTCGATGGGGTGGACTGTGGCTTAATGCATCGATAATTAGTTCCTTCCTGTGGTATCACTTCTCATGCTTAATTCCTTACCGACTGAATACACCAATCGAATTCTCTGCTACTATACAAATACCAGTAAACAGATTCAGATCATTCGGATCACCGATATTCCCAATTGGTACTTTGAGCGGATTCTATTCCCCCAACAGCGCTTCCTGTTTGAAGCAATTCCCCACGCTCATTTAGAAGTCTATAAAAAGAGATTTGGCGTGGCGGATTTAGTGGCTAAGATTCTGTGCGATTTTTTGCAAGTGCAACAGGAAGCAGAAGCGCCTTCTCCTTTATATAGCGCTAGGCAATAGGCAATATAGCGCTACGCGCTAGGCAATGGGCAATAGGGAATGGGCAATAGTGAAGAAAAACACTGACTCATCAAGGGATTGACCCTTCGACTTCGCTCAGGGTCAACACCGAGCGTGTTACCGAGCGAAGTCGAGGTAAGCCGAGGTGTTGAGCGATTTAAATTTTTCTTCTTTTGTCCTAACGTGTGTGCGTAGTGCTATAGCATCTTGCTCGCTACTGATTCTGCATTACTCCGTCAATTCCCCCCGCATCACAGTAACCGCTTGTCCGCCCAGAATGACGCGATACGTTCCTTCGGAACAGGCTCCGCCAACGCTCCCGGTATAACGTACCTTGACTACCCCGCCTCGATGAGAGGCTTGATAGGCTAAGAACTCATTTTTACGGATGCGATCGCGCCAGAACGGTGCTAGACAACAATGGGCTGCACCCGTCACCGGATCTTCGTCAATCCCTAACCCCGGTGCAAAGAAACGAGAAACAAAATCATACTCCGAACCCGAATCAGTCCGACTGGTAACAATAACATCAGATATCGGTAAAGTTTTGAGTAAACCAAAATTGGGCTGTAGATGTCGCACCATCTCTTCCGATTCCACTTCCACCAAATAGCCCAAAGAATTCTGCCAAACGGACTGAATCGGTACGCCTAACGCTGACGCAAGGTTTGGGGGGACTGTTGTGGGTTGGGAATGATTCACCGGGAAGTCTAACTCAATCCATTCACCCTGACGCTGGGCGATGAGTATCCCGCTTTTGGTATAAAAACGGGCGGGTTTCTCCGGGGACAGATGACCCTCTGACCACAAAACATGGGCGCTAGCTAAGGTAGCGTGACCACAAAGGGGGACTTCTACTGTCGGCGTAAACCAACGCAGATTAAACCCATCCTCTTGCGGAACCAAAAAGGCAGTTTCAGACAGATTCATCTCCTGTGCCACATTCTGCATCCAGCTATCCGGTTGGGGAGCCGACAAAACACAGACAGCGGCTGGATTACCCGTAAACGGGGTACAGGTGAAGGCATCAACTTGAATGATGGGCTGGTTCATAGTTCCTCAATCTCTTCCCTAGTCAGTCCGGTTGCTGCTGTGATGGTATCAAGATCAGTCCCTTGTTGTTTTAAGAGTCTGGCTATGTTAACCTTTTCCTGCTGTTTACCTTGCTCCATGCCCTCCTTGAGTCCCTCTTCAAGACCCTCCAATCTTCCCTCTGAGCGTGAACTTTCGATTAGACTGATTTCGTAGCGCCGATTTTCCATAAATCTCAGGTAGTTGGCTCTTTCTGCTTCACTCAAGCTATCTACAAGCAAATTTTCCTTCGCTTCCGCTAACCCTTGGGCTGTAAATTCTTCTTTAATTTGGCTCTTTTTCAGGAAATATATCCATTCATCTAGGGTATCGGAAGCCACCTCATTAAAGTTGTTGACTTTAATCACATAATACTCCGGGAAAATCTCATAAACATCTTGACTATTAAACAACTTTCGCTGATTAATTGATAGACCTAATTTATCATCTAAATGAAGCCCCCGAAACTCTAATGTCCCGTGGTAAATATAATCATCTCCCTGTCCCAAAGAAAAGTAGACGATATTCACTGAATAGACTTTTTTGACGTTCCCGTAAGGTTCTCCTTTTTCCAGAAAGTCGGTAATTAATCTGGATGTGCCGTAGAGCATCCGATGAAAATAATCTTGCTCTGTACTGTTTTGCACTTCAATCAGAATTAATTCTCCCCGGTCATTTTCCGCGAGAATATCGACTCGATTTAGCTTGTCATCCTCGGCTTGTTGATTGCTTTCACCTTCGAGTATTGATTGAATCGTAATTGGTTTCCTCAACAACTCACTCAAGAAACCTGCCAAAACACCATAATTGGCTTTGTTTCTCAGTAATTTTTTAATCGCCCAATCAAATCGGATGTGGGTTGGGGGCATAACGGCATTGATGGGAACATCTACTGCATCTATTTTGACAGATTTTGTCCTATGTTGATACATTGGATATCAAAAAGATAGAGTTGATAATTCTCAACACAATATACTGTAAAAGTATATAGGTGCAATCTTATCAAACCTCTATCACAAGCACAATCGTGAGGAATTATACCCAATAACGGGTCGTTCAAAAATCTCGACAACTAGCCTTGTAGCAATCTTGAGCATCATTTTTCTGATAGGTAATTCAAATAAATGTACAAAGACAAACCCAGTAACACAGCGCGTAAGGTAGCACTGAACATTGTCACTCTGGGCGCGAAGCCCGGAATGGAAAAGATACTGCCAGCCGGAATTGTCAACGCGACCGCAGATTTACTGGTAGCATCGGGTGCGGTTAGTGCCACTGCCGTTCAATGGTCTCGTTCCCGCAGAATGGTTTGGGTGTACGAGGCATTTGACTGGATGATGAAAGGACAATTTGAAGCCTTTGGACAGAGAAAAGCGTTCTGTGAACGTCAGGTGAGGGAAGGGATTTGTTCTGGGGCGTCACAGGTTCTTGTCTTGGGAGCCGGATATGATACCTTGGGTTGGCGTCTGGCATCGGAATTTACAGAGGTTAACTTTTTTGAGATTGATCATCCTGGCACAGCCGTCTTGAAGGCAAAGGGAATTGAACGGATGGGTGATAGAGATAATCTTTATTTGTTGGCAGAGGATCTCGGTCAACGAAAACTGGTCGATGTTCTCAAAACTAATAGTTTATGGGACACCACCGCATCCACCGTGATCATCGCTGAAGGTCTGCTGATGTATCTGTCTCCCCCAGCTCCCCAAGAGTTGTTTCGCCAATGTGCGGCGATGACAGGTGTCGGGAGTCGGATTGCCTTTACCTATGTTGGCACAGGTGCGGACGGACAACCCGATGCTGGTGCTTGGACGGGACTTGTGGTTTGGATTCTCAAGGTATATGGGGAACCGTGGCTGTGGAGTATTTTGCCTGAGCAACTTGGGGGATTCCTGGAGGAAGTGCAATGGACAAACGCTCCTGATTTAGTTGGGTCAAGCGCCAAACATGGCATAGAGTATTTTGGTGTGGCGATAAGATGAATTGTCGGCGAAGACAGCGCAACTACGAGCTGACGCGATCGCTCTATTTCTTAGCCCACAGAACAAACGCCAAATCACCAATACTTTGACCAAGCATTAACACCTCTTTCAATCATTCGGCTTGCCAGCTTGGAGCATAACTCTGACACGTTTCCCTGGCACTTCTGGCAATCTCATCTTGGGGATTAGTCAGGATAGGATGATGACGAAGGCGGCGACAGGCAATATCTAAAACAGTATCCCATCTACCTGGTAAAACTTGGAAGGAAGTCGAATTTAAGCTGTCATAGCTAAAAATACTCTTGCCACTTGGACTAAACATTAGAAAACAATTATCATAGGGGCAATTTTGAAATAGAGCATCTGCTTGGTTGATTCGCATTAATAAAGTACCACTGAGATCCCACAGCCTAATAATGCTATCCCCGCCACCTTGAGGCATCCCTGATTTGGTAGCAGTGACTAGCCGCTGACCATCTGGACTAATGGCAATCGTTTGGACAAATCCCTCATGGGCAAAAGGTTGATTGATTAACCCGCCGTTAAAGTCCCTAACTTCTATTTGGTTGTCAGCATTAACAATGGCAATTCTTTGACTTTCAAAACTCAGTGCGATTGTATTTATGCCATTACCAATAGCAAAATCCGACCCTAAAGCATTTCCTTGCTTGTCAAGAACTTGGATGTTGTTATTTTTATCTACCGTTGCGATATATTGGGCATCATCACTGAAAAAATATTCAGGATAGAGTTTTTGGTTAAATTTGGGTTCGGCTGATGTATCTGCAACTTTTCGCAATATTAAATATGCTCTTTCCTGGGTTATTTCTAACCATCCTGTATTTAAATCAGAGGGGTTAAACCGCCGAATGGGATCATCAATCGACTCGTATATATTAACCTTTACCGTCTTTAATTCATACCCTTTAATATCGTCAATTACTTTTGATTTTCTAATGCCAGTGAAAGGTTCAATATCCCAAATTATAACAGTTCCATCATTTCCACCACTGACAATAGTATTATAATTATCACTAAGAGCTAGAGTGTTTATATTAGGCTGTTCTAAGCCTCCATATCTATTCAATAAATCAGTTTTTCCTTCATTGATGCGTCCACCGCTATGCCCTAGTAATGGATAGTCAAGCTCATTCCATTTATTAAGTCTATACGAAAACTGAAAAAATCTTATAGTTCCATCATCGCCAGCACTAATTATTTGGTTATTTTCAGGATTAAAAGCTAATGCATAGGAATTAAACTCATGGGCTTGAATACTAACTGGTTGAGTATAATCATTTGACTGGTCAATGCTGAGGATGTGAATAGTATCTCGATGGGGTTCATTCCCCAGTGCTGTACTAGCAATTAACTGATGATTCGATGTATCTTTAGCAAAAACGATAGATGTTACTTGCCCAACAACTTGTCGCATATCTGCCAGTTCTGGCTCATTACGCCCTACTACACTTAATATTTGTGGTTCAATATCTAGTCTTTCCAAATTCCAAAGTCTTAAGGAATGTCCTTCTCCTCCTACTACAAGAGTCTTCCCTTCAGGATTGACAGCGATCGCAGTCACAGCACCTGGACGATTACCAATCACCCGAACATCAGCACTGTCTTGACTAGGATTAATATTGAATTCCCTTACCGTACCGTCATCCCCACCACTGTAGAGAGTATTATTGTGTTGTGGATGAAACACCAAAGCCCGAATGGGTGAGTTCGGAGTTTGTAAAATAGGTGATGCAGCGTAATTTTCTAGATTCCATACCAAAATTTGTCCATCTTCCCCACCACTTACCAGGTTTTTTCCATCAGGACTGAAAGTAATGGTCAATACTGCTCCGCTATGATCTTGCAACTTTTGACAACCGAGTGAATTATCGGCAGTTTTTTTCCAAAGGCAAATCTTGCCATCAATTCCTGCACTAGCAATGAGGTTATTCTTGCTAATTGCTACAGAAGTAACTGCTCCATCATGCCCTCGAAGAATATTAACTTCTCTGGATGCTTCTAATGCGCTATAAAGACTGGATTCAGCAGCTCCTAATAAATCAGTAAAATTAGAGTAACTTGCGCCAACTGCTTGAATTGCTGATACCAAACCTTGAGTTGGTTGTGTTATGAGTAAATTTCTAGCCGTAGCAATATCTTGTCTTAGTTTGGTTTCCTGGCGCAATCGTTCAGCTCTTAACCAGAAAACGCCCAATAACGCTGCGACTATGACAGCAGCGATCGCTGTTAACTGAGTCCTTCTCAGCTTCTCTTTTTCCAGATGATCGCGCTTATCCCGACTTTCATCTAAAAACTGGTTTGTGGTTGGACTAAACCCTCCAAGAACCTGATTAAAAGTTTCATTCAGTCTCAGTTCTAAAGCCTGCTCTAAGCGAGATCCTGACCACAAATCCTCCGATGATTGTGTCTTTTGCCACTGAATCACATCATCGTTCAAACGGTTACGCAGGGCGATCGCCTGACGGTTTTCCGTGATCCAAGTATTTAGAGTTTTCCAAGAGGTAAGTAACACTTCATGGGCGATCTCGATTGTACTGTCTTGAGACTCTTTTACCCGATTACTCACCAGCAGGTTTTGATTCACTAACTGAGTTAAAACAGTTTGCTCCAGTGGAGCGCTAAATTCTGAGCGGTTAGCGCGTCGTCGTACAGGTTTCCAGTCTGTTCCAGATTTTGTATCTGTGCCAATATCAACTAACTTGAGGAAAATTCTCTGAGTCGCGAGTTGTTCGGCGTCAGACAAAGCACTGTAGATGCGATCAATATGCTGCTGGAGTGCGCCCCGCACCCCACCTAACTTGTGATAGTTGCTAAGATTGAGCGTCCGAGCCTCAATGCTCTCAGTCTGAACTTCCATCTCCCAGAGCAAATTTAAGGTATATTGCAACAGGGGTAAATATCCGGCTTGTCCCTGTACATCATCAATAATTTCTTTCACTAATCCTGGTTCAAAAACCACGCCATGATGGGCAGCAGGTTGCTCAATGGCTAAGCGTAATTCATCCACTTGCAAATCAGCAATCATCGGACGATGTTTATCGGTCAGTTTAATCAGAGCCGGATAGGGACTCAAGTGATCCAGGAAATCTGCCCGCATTGTTGCCACCAGTTTAATTGAGCGATCGCCCTTTTTACCTAAGGTATTCACAAGGTTGACTAACCCTTGGATAAAAACATCCCGCTTGTCTGATTTAGTAGTGGTAAATAACTCCTCAAACTGATCGATCAGGATAAACCAGTAGTCATCTTGATGTTTGAGCGATCGCACTACTTGAGTTAATGTTTCCGGCTTGACAAGACGGGCAAGCTGTGCGTCTGATTGTTTATACTTGCCTAACAAACTGCCATAGAGTGAATCAAACGGGTCTCGATCCGGCGTAAAGACTAGACTGACAAAATTACTACCCCATTTTTGAGCCAACCAAGGAATTAAACCGGCTCGAATGACGGAAGACTTGCCACTTCCCGATGCTCCCAAAAGCAAGATCAGGTTAGTTTGTTCTAACTCATTCACCAAACTGGTAAGACATTGATCTCGACCGAAAAACCGCTCCTTATCCCCCAGATCAAAGGTTTTCAATCCCTTATAGGGTGATGTCGTAATCAATGTCCGAGTCTTGACCTCTTCCACTGAGATCTGGATAATTTGCGTCTGATTGAACGTCACATTTTGACTATTGACTACAGATACATCGTGCATAGTCTGTTCACTCCCGCCATCTTGGGGATTTAGGGGAAATTCCTGTATCATCAGGTTACCATCCAAGCTTTCGCCACTAAACTAGCTACTTTAGCTACCGGTTCTGCCAGTTTTTCCACACCTTCCAATCCTTTTTTCAAGGTTGAAATTGCTTGACTGACTAAATCTTTATCAGGTTGTGCTTTTTCGGCTTCTTTCTGGATCGTCTGGATCTTTGCCTCTGCCGCTTCTTTGACCAGAGGATTAAGTTTATCATGGCAGGCGATCGCCTGCTTCAACCTTTGTAATAACTCCAGGGCTTCCTGCAAATCAGCATTTGGCAATGTTGCTTGAGCCTTGCTTTGGTTGATCTGGCTCCCCCCATCAGCTTGAAGTTGACTCAGATCAATATCACTACTTCCCGTAATATTGACTCCACTCATGCTTTGACTCTTCGCAGGACGTGTTGAGTCCGACGGGATAGTCGCTAAAACACTAGGGATTTGCCCCTGTAATTCTAGCTTCTGTTCAGGAGTTAAAGTTTTGATGATGTCTAAAACATCACCGACACTGTAAGTAGGCATAGGTCAAGTAGGCATAGGTCAAAATCTTGGAAGCATTTACCGAAAAATAACTCATCTTCCTCTCAAAGACTTCTAGAGGGTGTATGCAACTTACTTTTGAAAAATGGTCTGCCCCGTGAATTGTTAAGCTTGGAGCTAGGATTTACAGCACTTTCTAACACAGTGTAGTCCAGTCACCAGGGAATAGTTTTTTCCTACTCTTGTGTTGGTGGATTATAAGCTGTCATGCATTTAAATTGGGTATTAGCAGCGAGCAAGATGCTCGCACTACAAGGATTTTGCCATTCTTGGCATTTATAAGGTTTAATTAAATGCCGAACAGATGAGCAAGTCGGAAAACGCTGTATTTAGAGCGGTGCTACTTATACTTATTATATTCTACCTCTTCAAAAATAGAGTAGCGTCGAGAATTAGCCACAGAATTAGTCCGTCAGTCAGTTGGAGACAGGAGATTTCCTCCAGCAAGCCCAACTCTATGCAGAAGCCGGAATTTGGCATGAGTCACTCGCTATCGCGCTACAATTACGTCATACTCATCCTGATGTGTTGGCAGGGCTTTTGCAATCTGTGGGGTTAGGACGTTTTGAGTGTTGAATGTAGAGATGTGCCATGGCGCTTCTTTCTGGCGCTTCTTTCTGGGGCGGTTTTACTCCTATCATTGTCTTCCCAGATGTGACGAAACCCGCCCTGACTTAATGTTAAGTTCTAGAATTAGTTAATTGTAAATATTCCTCAAGCCATGACGAATGACGATTGCCCATCAGCTTGCCGCTTGATGATGGGACTTTAATAATTTCTTTACAGTCTCGACAATTTCTTGGGGATGACAAGGCTTGGCTAAGTAAGCATCCGCGCCTTGCTTCATTCCCCAGTAGCGGTCAAAATCCTCTTTTTTCGCCGAACACATTAACACCGGAATATTCTCAGTGTCAGGTTCCGATTTCAGACGACGACAGACTTCATAGCCATTCATCCGGGGAAGGACAATATCCAAAATCACCAAATTTGGGTGAAATTGCTGAATTTTCTCCAGCGCCTCCACCCCATCCCCAGCCACAATCACTGTCAGCCCTACACGCTCAAGCAGCTTAGAGAGCAAATGTTGTTGGGTGAGATCGTCCTCTACGACTAACACTGTACTCATAACAACCTATACCTACTATGGCTCTCTAGCTTTTAGGTATTATAACATTTACTCTGAGCGGCAAAATATCGTCATAAGGCTGATTTCAGGTCACTCAAGTTCCGCAATCTGGCTGAATTTGGGAGTGCAGGGTGCAGGAATGATCGTGACGTACCCTGCACCGCTGTTCTTTCGCTTCTCTCAGGAGGATAAGGGAGATGGGGACGTTCCAGAGGTAGCCGACTACATCTGGAACCGTCACTCAGGCATCCGTCAAATAAACTTAAGATTACCGAATCGGTGGACAATTCAAATCAATTAAATATCCCCCTGCCTCAATCACAAAATCATCGAAATCATCATCATTGCCAACCTCTACCCGTCCTCCATCTTCCCAAGACACGCGACTTCCTGTAATATTACCCTTTCTCCCCCCGTCCAAACGACCATTAAACTGAGCCAAGTTTTGGGTCGAAACAATACGGCGTCGGGTTTGACCCGTAGGACTTACCGATTCGAGAAAGAAAACATAGCGGTTATTGGCTTTAAACATAAACTCGTTGAATTGATTTGATATCGTTCCCCCCTCAACTGTTCCGACAAAATCCGCTTGCGTTCCCAGATCATTTTGACCAGGAGAGGTTTGTATCGGCTGGTTTGTGCCAAAAGCATCATAGGGTTTGACTTCCTGAAACAGAATCGTTTCTTCCCCGGTTGTTTCATTCCGTACACCAAGCGCGGCTTGGTATGATCCATGAGATTGCAGGAATTCAAATTCCACAATCGTATCCTCTGGGAATTGCACAGCCCGATTATCAAAGATATCCTGAGCTTGCACAGACGTTGCCAAGGTACTCATTAATCCAGTCGCGATCGCGCCAATGAACCAAGATTTGCTGTAGAGTTGTCTCATTGCGAATTATCCTTATTATCAAAACCCTGTTCTTGAGCGAAGCGAAGGATTAAAACTTAATCCTTTACCACGCCAACAGCGCCAGATTTGACCAAGAACATCTCGCATCTAGTCCGGTAATCTGAATCATCTTTTAGCTTCAGTTCTCAGTTGTTCTAACGCTGACAAGCAACAGGTACTGGTAACGTTAACATCATCATCGCGCACCCTAGCTTAATAACTACTATTATAAAGTGTTGCGATCAGTACAATATTCCACGGAAATATAAACACTTAAAGTTATAAACACTTAAAGTTGGCGACTCGCCCAACTTTTAATTCATACCCTTACACCGCTATCAGGGAAAATGTATCATTGCTCTCTCAGCTTCCCCTGCTCCCTCAGCTTCCCTCAGCTTCCCCGGCTTCCCCGCTTCCCCCGCTTCCCCCGCCGCCAATCTGCCCCCAACAGGACGATGCCTACAAGCAGAGCTAATCAATGATAATAGTTTTTTATATTTGCGCTACCGCTAAATTGGGTTAAATTATGAATAGAGACAAATAAACCACACATACGGAGCAAATCAAACCATGTATACCACCTACCAAAACGGACTGATCAATTCTACCCCTGTTGAAGCCAAGACAAACCCCATCACCCCTCCCACCTCGCCCCAACAACCCATCAAGCCACTGCAAACCATCAAGCAATGGTTAGAGAACATCGAAATTCACAACCCCACCAAAGCTAGATTATTCTGCAAAATGATTCCCGCCCAATGTCCCTTTGAACGCGATATCTGTTTCTTTGGGCGGCGGGTTGCTCACATTCCTCCCTTGTGCAAACTCAATCCTTTCTATGATGAATTCGTTAGCCTCCGCTTTCGCGCCCTATGCTACTTGGCTGATCAATGTGGGGAAGATATCAGTGCTTATTGTTAGTCATTCGTCCGTTGTCCTTTGTCATTCGTCATTCGAGACTAAAAATCCATGACTCGCAGCAAAAATGCCCACTTATCGGCAATCTCTTCAATAATCTTAGCCGTTGGTTTTCCCGCACCATGACCCGCCTTTGTTTCAATGCGAATTAAGACCGGATTATCCCCAGAATGTGCCGCTTGTAACGCTGCTGCAAACTTGAAACTATGGGCTGGAACCACGCGGTCATCATGATCCGCCGTCGTAATTAATGTGGCTGGATAAGCCGTTCCTGGCTTGAGATTGTGTAACGGAGAATAGGCATACAGCGCCTTAAACTCCTCCTGATTTTCCGGTGAACCATAATCAGAACACCACGCCCAACCAATCGTAAACTTATGGAAGCGCAGCATATCCATAACCCCAACTGAAGGAAGTGCAGCACGGAATAAATCGGGACGCTGAGTCATACAAGCCCCGACTAATAAACCGCCATTACTTCCGCCACCAATTGCCAGTTTTTGCGGTCGAGTATAGTGATTCTCAATTAACCATTCCGCTGCTGAAATAAAATCATCAAACACATTTTGCTTATTCAGCTTTATTCCTGCTTGATGCCAATCTTCGCCATACTCTCCACCGCCTCGGAGATTCGGAATCGCATACACGCCTCCCATCTCCATCCACACCAGATTACTAATCGAAAAACTGGGAGTTAGGGAGATATTAAACCCACCGTAACCATAGAGATAGGTGGGATTATTGCCATCCAATGTTAATCCCTTTTTGTGGGTAATAAACATCGGCACTTGTGTCCCATCTTTACTCCGGTAAAACACCTGCCGCGTTTCGTATTGAGTCGGATCAAAATCTACTGTCGGTTGGCGAAATAGGGAACGTTCCCCGGTTACCATATCGTAGCGGTAAATCGTGGCTGGGGTGGTGAAACTGGTAAACACATAGAAGGTTTCCGTATCATAGCGCTTCCCGCCGAATCCCCCGGCTGAACCAATTCCCGGTAATTCTACCTCCCGGACAAAGGCACCATTGAGGTCAAAAATCTTAATCGAAGAACGGGCATCTTTGAGGTAATCGGCGACAAACTGGTTATTCAGAACCCCGACATCTTCTAATGTTTCTTCAGCTTGGGGAATAATTTCTTGCCAGTTCTCTCGCCCTGGGTTATGAATATCAATGGCAATCACCCGACCTCTTGGTGCGTCTAAGTCAGTTTGAACCCAGAAGATTGACCCGTCATTGTCAATCAGACTGAAATTCGCTTCAAACTCTGAAATTAATTCGACGATAGGAGAGTCGGGAGTTTGTAAGTCTTTGTAGAAAACTAGATTCTTGGGATCAGTTCCTTGACTGACATAAATAATCAGATAATGCCCATCTTCTGTCACCGAGCCATTAAACATCCATTCCTTTTGGTCAGGACGATGGTAAATTAGCAAATCATCGGATTGGTCTGTGCCGAGTTTGTGATAATAGAGTTTGTGATAATAATTAGCATCTTCTAATTTTGTGGCATCGTTGGGTTCGTCATAACGGCTATAGAAAAAGCCTTGATTATCCGTTGTCCAGGATGCACCGGAAAACTTTACCCATTTGAGATGATCGGATAAATCTTCTCCGGTTTCCACATCCCGCACTTTCCATTCTTGCCAGTCGGAACCGGAGGTGGATAAACCATACGCCATGCGGTTCCCGTCGTCACTAATCGCGATACCCGATAGGGCGATAGTGCCGTCTTCGGAGAGGGTATTGGGGTCAATCAGGAGTCTGGGTTCTCCATCGAGAGAGGTTAAGGTGTAGAGAACGCTTTGGTTCTGTAGTCCATCATTTTTGAAATAGAAGTAGCGGTTCCCTTCTTTATAGGGAATGCCATATTTTTCGTAATTCCAGAGTTTGGTGATGCGCTGCTTCAGGGATTCCCGCTGGGGGATGTCTTCGAGATAGCCGAAGGTGACTTTATTTTGCGCTTCTACCCAGGCTTTGGTTTCGTCGGAGTCGGGATCTTCTAACCAGCGATAGGGATCAGCGACGTTCGTGCCATGATAGTCGTCTACTTGATCAGCTTGGCGGGTGGTGGGGTAGTTCAGAGGTTGGTGAGAAGATGGCATAGTCGGGAATATGAGGCAGTGTTTTCTAGGGTAGCACTCTTTGGGTAGGGGTTAGGAAGCGTGTGGAGGATGGGACGCGATCGCGTAAAGATTACCATACCAAAACACGAGTCTCTCATAAGATCTGACCAACGTCTTGAAACTTATCAATATCGTCTAATGAAAGATTGCCTTCTAGCTTACCACGCTCTGATTTGAGTATCTCTCCCCTACCCCTTTTGTCTATAATTGTCAGAGTCCCTTGTTTTTGTCGCAAACAGTACTGCTTTCCTTCATAGATTTGTTCTCCATCCGCTAATGTCTGTCCGGCTTTATTCAAAGTCTTTCTGGCAATTTTAGCAACATCATTGCCATACTCTTGACATAGTATTTTTCCGGCAAAATTGGGAACTTGCCTACTCAGCCTACCCAGTACGTCCTTAGGGACTTGCGACTTAATAATGTACCAAGGAGACTTGGCTGAGTTCATGAATTTCAGCTTTCCTCACTGGTACTTTATTTTTACGCCGCTCCCTTAAGGGTATTGGGTGGTCGTTTAAGAGCTTCTGCTTGCTCTTTGATAATCTGTAACAGTGAGCTTGCTGTACAATTTTCACAAAGCTCAAGCAAAAAATCGTCTGGATGCTGTGCCTCAACCCCAAAAGGTTCAAGAGACTTCTGGGGAAAATCCTTCAAGTTGAAGGTAACAATTACTTCAGCTTTTGCCTTTACCGCAGCCGCCACAACATGGCGATCTTTCGGATGATTGGTCATCAGGTTGACTAACTGATCAGATAGTTCAACCATTGCCTCTGGAAATGCACTTTTTATGTGTGACTGGTATCGTGCTGCTTTAGCCTCTGTCATTTTTTCCTGCTTGACCAGATTACGAGTCACCTCATCTAGTATTTCTTGGGAAAAGTAAGGACGATAAAATTATGCTTCAGCAGCACGGAGTAAAGTGTCACACAAGGGCATTGGAAAAATAACACAAGCATCTAAAACAACTCGATGAAGCACAATGTTTATCGCTCGATTTCATGACTTTCCTGATCATAAAACCCTTCATCCTGTAGGAAAGCCGTAAATTCACTGAGGTGCTGGTGACGTTGAGCATCTCGTTGTTGCTTGTATGCCATGATATCTTGGGAGCGAATACGCCGATGCGCTCCAACTTTTGTGTAAGAGATGTCTCCCTGTTCCAGCAGTTTGATCAGATAAGGGCGCGACACATTTAAGAAGTCAGCAGCCTGTTGAGTTGTCATTTCACGATCATTGGGAACAAGGGTTATCCCTTGCCCAGATGCCATTGCGTGTATGACTTGCCGTAGTGCTTGGTAGACAGAATCAGGCAGTAGAATCTCTTCTCCGCTGCTTCCTACCAATCGGGGCTGTGATTCCTGTGCATTCAAAAGGCGTTCTAATCGTTTAATATGTGATGTTTCACGCTCCTCAGCCGTAAACTGCACAGAAGTCCTATGTTCTTTCGGCATGATTCTTGCGTAAGATAAAGCATTAGGGTAAGTACCGAAGTACAGTGTGTATACTCTATTTACACCGTGTATACACGGTACAAGATACATTCAGTATCTATCAGTATAACGATACCGCCAGATAATCGCAATATCCGAAACAAAAGTTACGGCTTCTTCCATGGAATCCGGATCACCGATGAGTATGGCTCGATTCAGCAGCATAATACCGAGATTGTAGTCAGCTACAGCAATAGCTTTGGTTGTCATGTTCAACTCATCCGTTGGTTCTGGAAGAGTCTCGGTTTCTATGAGCAGAATATCTTCTAAGCCTAAGTTTTTGTAGGCTTTAGCATACTTCGGTACAGCCGCGATCGCACGATTTATTGTCTCCTGAGCGTCTTCCCTAACTTTTTCTAACTGTTCTAGGGATTGAGCTGTAGGCTAACTCTGCCTGCCAGAAAACCGTTGTAACTGTCAGTAGCAAACCAATTTTAACCCGTTTCATGATCTTTATTCACAACGTATCATTTAACGTTTCCACGTCATGCCAATCCTGAGACATGCCATAAATCTGCATTTGCTGGCAACGTTTCACATATAATTTAGCCGCTTGATCACGAGAACTGACTTGCACAATAGACTGAAAAATCGCCAGCGCCTCAGCAAACTGATCCTGATGATACAGACAAACCCCTTGCTCAAACTCCCCACGAGTTTTAGTCTTTAACTGACTCAACGATTGGGGATCACCATCGTACACTTCATACAAACCCACCGCCGTCTTTTTCCCTTTCACCTGCACTTTCCCTAAAAATCGATAAGGAAACTCCCCAGGTTGTTCCAAACAAGATAGCGTTTGTTCACTGATTAAAATGCCAGCCCCATAAACCTTAGTTAACCCCTCTAACCGAGATGCCAAATTCACAGCATCGGCAATCACCGTGCTTTCCATCCGCTGTTCTTCGCCAATTGTGCCTAACATTAATGTTCCCGTATGCAACCCCACACCAATAGCAATCGGGGCATAGCTAAGACTGCCACGATGTTGATTATAAATCACCACTTGTCGTTGCATTTCCACCGCTGCCCTCACCGCTGCTTGGGCTGACTCTGGAAACAGCGCCATCACCGCATCCCCAATATATTTATCAATAAATCCCTGATGATTGCGGATCACAGGACCGACTCGTTTCAGGTAGGAGTTGATAAAGTTAAAATTATCCTTGGGTGACATATTTTCCGACAAACTGGTAAAGTCGCGAATGTCAGAAAACAAAACTGTCATGTTTTCCAGAACCTGATCACCAAGTTGCACATCCAAAATGCTTTCTTTTTGTAGGAATCGCAAAAACTCACGCGGCACAAAACGACCATATGCTAAGTTAATTTTCGATAAATGGATATGAGTTTTAATCCGTGCCAATAGTTCCTTTTTATAAATCGGTTTCGTCAGATAATCATTCGCCCCCGATTCCAACCCTTCCACCAAATCCGAGACTTGATTCTTTGCCGTTAGCAGCACCACCGGAAGTTCATTCGGCGGGAACTGTTCGCGAATTTTTTGACACACCTCATACCCTGTCATCCGAGGCATCATCACATCCAGTAAAATTAGATCCGGTTTAAATCCTCTTTGAATAATGTTTAATGCCTCCATCCCATTAGAGGCTTGGGTAATCGCATAATTCTCTAAATATAAATGATTCACCAAAACCTGAATATTAATAGGTTCATCATCCACGACTAAAATTTTTAACTTGTTCTGATTTACCGCAAATTCAGCCGCAGTCGTGGTTATTTCATCGGTGACAATTGGGTTTGTGTTAACCTCTGTTGCACTTCCATTCCTGGTTAACCCTTTCCATAGAGTTGGAGTAGCAGATTCTACAGGTTGAGGTGCCGTCAAGTTATCAGAATCGAATGATTCAACAGGTTCAGATAGCGGTAAAGTAAATGTAAATCGGGAACCCACCCCCAATGTTGACTCCACCCAAATCTGACCCCCATGTAATTCCACCAACTGTTTGGTAATTGCCAATCCCAAACCTGTCCCCCCATATTCCCGCGCCGTTGATCCATCTGCTTGTTCAAAGGACTCAAAAATTCGCGGGAGTTGCGTCTCAGGAATACCAATTCCCCTATCTGCAACTGTAATCTCTAAGCAAGAGTTCACCACGTTGGCGGAAACCTCTACTACCCCTTTATCAGTAAATTTAATCGCGTTTCCCACCAGGTTATACAAAATCTGTTGCACCCGATTTTCATCCGCTTTAACCGGGGGAATGTCCATGCCAATCCTATTGATAAGCTGGATAGGTTTTTGACCCAATAAAGGTTGAGACAGTCGCAAGACAATATCGGTGACTTCCCGAATTCCTACTGATTTAATTTGCAGTTCAATGGTTTTATGTTTCAGTTTAGCAAAATCTAAGATATCGTTAATCAAATGAGACAGACGCCGACCACTCGATACCACCATCGACAGATTCGTTCGTTGTTCCTCTGTCAAGGAACCTGTCGCACCATCAATCATCGATTCAGCAATGCCAATCATGCCATTTAATGGCGTTCTCAGTTCATGGGATGTATTGGCTAAAAACTCATCTTTAAGCTTATCCATGCGTTCTAATGTCGCATTTTTGGACTCTAATTCTTGGGAATACGCTTGCAGCCGCACGCGGGCTTCCATAAACCGACGTTCTAAAATCAATCCCAGACAGAGGATAAAGACTAACATTCCCCAAGGGTAAAGTTCTTGCTGATTGTATAGGTCTTTAATTCCCACTAAAAGGTCATGAATTCCCAAAAGGCAAAAAATAATAAATCCGGCAGTAAATAGCTTTGCCTCGACATTGCCCCGCACCGAAAATTTCAGAGCAACGATCAGGATAATAATAATTGTTGCTAATAGGGAAAATTGCAGAAAAGTATTAATCGGTTTGACATACTCTAATTGGATGACGAGTAACGTAAAGGCAATCATGGCACAAACTAAGTTAACTTGCCATAACCGCCGCACGATTCCCTTGTAGCCTCGCCCAAATATCTGCTCAAAAAATAGACAGATAACCACAGGCACTAAATAGAACGAAGCAAAGTAGGTATAAATAATTAGCGATCGCGGCAACGGAAAGAATAGAAACGTGAGTTCATTGCCTAAAATGCTAAATACACCAATGACCGTGGCTAAAATCCCAAATAAAAAGTAGGATTTCCATTCCTTTTGCTGCCAAGACAAGCCAATAGCCACCAAGCCGATTAGGGTAAAAAAGCAGCCCAAAACAAACTTACTGATATTTTGTTGAACTAAATTTTGCATCAACGTCCGTTGAGAACCTAGGCTGACTGAGCGATAGGTTCCAACTCGAATATGCTCCTGGTTTGTTACATGAAGTTTAAAATAAAGTGTTTTTCCTACAAAATTGGCGTCCAATGGAATAAGGAACCAATAGGGATTGAGTAATTTAAGCTGATTTGAACCATTAACTACAGCAAATTTTTCGATAAGCTGACTATCCAAATAGGCTTCTAGATAAGGAATACCACGTCGGTCTAAACTCGGATATTGCCATTGACCTGGGGGTAATTTAACCCGCAACCAAGCAATATTTTTCCCTTTTGGAACTTCAATTTTCCCCGGAACTTGAAAGGGTTGCCAAGCAGAATTAGACCCATCCTCCTGTGTCCAAACCGGAACGCCATTCTCTTTGACGGGAGAATTTCCCCACCGATATTGCCATCCTTGAGTCAATTGGATAGGCGGCGACTCGGTGAAACGCTGAGACGGAAGCTGATGCGGCGTCCGCAAAAGCAGTAAGCCAAACAGTACAGCCAGCCAGAAAGCACCTAGTGTTAAGGCAATCCGAGTACGGTTACATCTGACTCTAAACCTCATTGTATCCCTCTCTATGGGCGCTATTATCTCTCCTTGCAGGGTAGCAATTTTTGAAGTGTTCAAGACGTGCCATGGCGCGTCTGTCTGTAGGGACGGGTTTGACTACTATTGTTTTTTCTCTCACAAGAGATATGAATAAACCCGCTGTTGCCTCAGCGAAGTGCTTAATGATTCAGGTGTAGAGAAAGATATGATCCCAAATGTAATCGATTAATCGTTTAGCATCATCTAAAGGCAGAACCTGACAACATCCTCGCTTATCTTTCGTCAATAACGGAATTTCCGGGAGACTTGCCGTATCTTTGCCATCTTGCATCAGTTTCCCCCGGATATTCTCTAAATTATGAATCGGACCATTGATATCAAAATCTATCTTTGTGCCAAACTTATTATCCATCCAACTTTCAATTTGGTTGTCCAACTGTGCAGGAGTTAGGAGATTATGGCTAATTAAAAGATGGTAATAAACTAGAATGATCTCTTTACATTCCTCTTCTTCTGCCGCATCAATTAAGGCATGAAACACGCTGGCATTATTTGCCATATTCTTAAAAAACAGGGTTTCGGTTACAGTTTGACGGAATTTAATCTGCTTACTCTTATAATTGCTATACTGTTTATAGGCAAACCCCCCTAATGTCACCAGTAGCGATAACACAGCGACGAGCACGGGCATAATATTGCGAACATCCTCTTCACTTGCCTGAATCGTGTCCAGAACCGATGGTCCCATGGTAAAAAATAAAATAGCTGCAATCACAACAAGAAGTTTAGGCAGAACTCTCAAGATGACTGGAATAGCAGCGCCAATAGCCGGAACGATTAAGAAGAGGCGGTCTTTCCAGGTCATGCTAATTTTGATATTGGGGAAAAGGAGTTCCAAGTCAAACTTAGGGATATTCTTGTAAAAATAGAGATACATCTTCCCTGGTGTGAACTGGATAGAATCTAGTTCATCGCCTTTGTGCTTGAAATAATCGGCGTCTTTGAATTTGATCAATAAAACAACTCGTTCAAAAAGATTTATTGTTTTGTCTTTTTTCTTTAAAAACTTTTTGACCTGAATTGTTTTTTCATGATCTCCGCGACAGTAGCAGATGAGTTGGTCAAATTCATCAAAATCAACATCAGTTTTCAGTTGAATTAAGGACTTTTCCTTAAAGGCGCGTTGTAAACTCTTCGGAGAGAGGGGAACATAATTGGCGCGTTCGAGAATCGTCTGAAAGTCGGTCACCACATTCGCTTCGCGTTCAGCTAACTTATCGGGAGTGAGTTCAATCCGGGTTTGAGTATCAGCATCCGGGTTGAACGGATCATAATTATCTTTTAACCGTTCCAAATAGACATGAAATTTAAAATGATAATAGGCGGAAAGTAGGGTACAGAATTCCCGGAACTGTTGCACCTTCTCCTTAGGTAACTGTCCATCGTCTAGGCACAGTTCGATTAAGTCGCTGCGGCGATAGGGAATAAACGCTTCTCGGTCTTGATAAGTTGCCATATCTGACAATAGACTAAGTAGTCGGACTTTCATTAAAGTTTACAGTTGAGACTAGGGAAAAGGGAACAGAAATGACCCTTCGCCTCGCTAGTCGGATACGGCGCGTGATTGTGTAGGGGCGGGTTTCACCACTATCCTTTCCTTAGCACCTAGATGTAACTAAACCCGCCCCGACTGAGTGCGAGAGTTTTGACCCTTCACGTTGGAAAGAGAGCATGGTTTTGACAATCTTTAACTCAGTCCGACAAAATTGATGTCCAGGCACTTATTTCACAGACACAAACCCAGCAACAATTCCTTGTGATGGGTCGCGAAGCCTGATATTTTTAATCGGTACGGCTGAACAGGGTAAGGGAGATGCCCAGCATCGGACTGTCCAGTTGGCTGGATAGACATAATCCACATCATTTACTTGATCAGATACTAGATTAACACTGGGTAAGGGAGGAGGTAAAATCAATCGTGATTGAGCATTGCCCTGAATCAGACCAACGGTAGTTAAGCCAAGGAAAAATAGGGAAGTCAACAGGATTGTTTGAGGTTGTTTTAGGGTATGAGTGAATCGAAACAGTGGCTGGGTCAATTTAGAGGGAATTTTCTCCAACAGAGTTTGACCATATATAGCGCTAAATAAAGCCGGGATAAGCAGAAAATAGCCCAAGCCAAACCGGAGTAAAGGACTTTGCAGCATAATAAAGGTAATACCGAGTAATCCTAATAATAATATCCAGGCAGTTCCTAATTTGAGGTGTTTTTTAAATTGTCGGAATATAGGGATAGAAAAAATAATAACAAAAATTGTAATAAATGCCATTATTTGAGATTTAATCGAACCTTTTAACCATCGCCAAACGCCTAACGCGATAGCCGTCACTCCCGACTCATCTGAATCCGAAAATACCCACCAAAACTTGATAGGCTTAGTTTCATTTATGGCTTTTTCGATGGGAACTGACCAAGGCAGGTCGAGGCACATAAAAGTTGAAGGATACAGGGGACATCCGGATGTGGTCAGGCTATATAAAACCATGGGTGATAGGATTAATAGAGTAATAGCACCGCCTGTCAATAGCCGCTTAATTTGTAGTTTAAACTGATTACCCATTAGATAAAAAAGAAATCCTATGGGGAGCAGCGGTAGCGCCGAAAGCTTAACAGTTATGGCTCCGACTGATAGGATTAGGGGAATAGTTTTGGCATCGAAAAGAGGCGTTTTGGCATCAGTATCCTGTAAAGAAGATTGAGCGCTGTGTGAAATCACCAGAATTGTCCAGGCTGTCACGCCAATCAGAAACGCTACAGTTACATCAGGAGAAAATGAGATGAGTATTGGTGAACCTGTAAACGCGGTTCCTGTATAAACGAGAATGGCGATCGCGGAAAATATGAATAAAAACCAGTCTGATAAGCGTCCTTTGCGGCTGACTATTTGATTCAGCGTAATTAGAGACTGTAAAATAGCGATAAGGAAGACAAAACCATTGGTAATCGCACTGACTCGACTGCCAAAAATTGGAGATGTAAGTGGTGCAGCGAGAGCAAACCAAGAAGAGGTAAAGCCAAATTTGCCATGAATGAGTGCTAATCCATTAACCGCGCCAAATTGAGACATCCATCGCATAGAACCAAAGTGATAAAGTCCGGTGTCAAACCAGACTATTTTTTGACTGGTAAAAGCAGCAATAATTAGTTCTAAGGTAATAAATCCAACGATAAGGCTGGGAGAAAGGTGCGATCGCACCGCCGCTAGTTCACGCCGGGTTGACTGAGACAGGAGAGATAGGGCGACTAAACCGAGGACAAGGGCGAAACCAACGGCGCTGGATAACGGTAAAATCAGTGAGGTTGCCAGCATAGAGACGCACAGGACAACGATTCCCAGCCAGACGGCGGCGATGAAGCGATCGCCTCTACGATCAATGCGATCGGCTTTCAACCAATGCACAATAGCTGTGCCAATTGAGAAACAAACACCAATCAGAAAAAGCCAGGTAATCATAAAATAAAGCATTCAGCACCTCTAGTCATGACTAGCGCGATCGTCGCTATTTTTCATTTTTATCTACTTTAAGCCCAAAAGGTACGTTATTAGACTGCGTAAACTGTAGCAATTTTATTGCTGGTGCCACATTGTTATATGCTTCCAGATGACAGATGAGGGCGAGTCGATCAAATTAATAGGCTTCCCCATGCAAGATAATCCAGCGACTCGCCCCTACAGGACATACTTATTTGTTGGGAACTCCTTTCGGATAAGCACTAATTACCTCTTCCCTATCTCCCCAAACTCTATTTGTTCACTTTCCAGCATTCAAGTAGAAATGATTAGGTTCGTTTCCTGAGGATTAAACAATTGGCGTTGAGAGGCATTGAGAAACTCGATACTAATAGGTTCACCAGTTTCGTCATAACTAACAATCACGCCGCCTGGTTCAGAAATAGCATTGGCTGGAAAAGCATCACGCAAAACAAAGATGAGAATATCTGCATCTGAATCATATTTAACATTCATCAGTTTACCCCTGCCAGTATCGATTGACTTGATTTGTCCAGTACAAGGTCAAAATGCGTTTGGTGTTACCAATTTCAACAAAGATAACTCTCAGTAAACCACCTCCACGCCTAGATTGTGCAACGAAGACATCATCTTCTACTATAACTTGTTGAGGATTCATCAATACTGTTTCAACTTCTTCGCGAGTGATCTCTAATCGTTGTTGCCATTCTTGCTGACGCTCCGTCTTGTCCAAGCAATCTGCATTTCTGTGTATTGTCCTCATCGAGTTCCCAGCTTTTAAATATTCTTCAAATTCTACAACCGATTCACAATGGCTGTGCCAATGGAGAGACAAACACTGATCAGAAAAAGCCAAGTGATAAGAAAATAGAGCATTCAGCACCTCTAGTCATGACTAGCGTGATCGCTGATTACCTTATAGCGTTAATCACAGGCTGTTTGTGAGGGTTGATGTTTAACTGTTGAGGTTTGAGCTGATCGTTCCCAGAAAAAACCCACGACATTGGCTATCTGTGACAAGAAAAGCAATATAGAAAGTAATACACTGGGTTGTTTAGAGTGCTGGAAAAATGGATAAATCAGTAGGTTGGAATAAAAGGATAAAGGTTCTACTTTCATCTTGTCTAGGTTACGTTTAGCACGAAGTTGGTGAAAGTGAAATGCACCCCGCCCATAATTAAAATGCTGTCGCCAGAAGCGTTTAAGTGTTAAATGATGAGCATGGTAAACTTGAGCTTTTGGCGCATAAATCATCCGGTAGCCATGGTTTAACCAGCGATCGCACCATTCCCGATCCTCTCCCGCTGCTAGGGGAAAGGTGATGTCGAAGCCGCCTAACTGATGAAACGTTTCTTTAGCAAGGGCGAAGTTGTTGGAGGCGAAGAAGGTGGCTTGATTGGGATCGGTATTGTAGTAGTCGTAGAGGTAATCAATCAGTAACTGGCTAGCGGTTGAAAATAGGTTATCTGGAAGCGCATTAATGGCTCGACCTCCAATCAAGCGATCGGGTGCGGTGGTAAAGTGATGAGCGAGGGCTTTTAGCCAATCTGGATCAGGTGTACAGTCATCGTCAGTAAAGACGAGGAACTTCCCTTTAGCCTTGGCTGCACCTGTGTTCCTCGCCGTCGCTGGACCCGCGTTGGATTGGGTAATCAAGGTGATATCTAGCTGTTGGCGAAAGGGAGTAACCACAGGTTCGATGGGCGTATGGCTACCATCGTCAACCACGATCACCTCAAAGCGATCGCGGGTATAGTCTAGATATGCGATCGCGTCCAGACAAGTTGTTAAGCGTTCTGGGCGATTGTAGGTGGGAATAATAATCGAGAAGAAAATCTGTTCTTGTTTCATCGTAAGTTTAATAGACCCAATTGTTTGTACTAGAAGGAATGGTGAAAATCCCAACGACGTTTATCATTAGCTATCTTCTGTACCAAACATACGTTATTCGGAATAAATTTCAGTCTGGTTTCAACGTTAATAGGAGTCTGACTTATACGTCTAATAATCCGATAAAACCGTAGAGAAAAACTAGCGTCCGTTTTAATTTTCACTAATTTATACGCTCTATTCCTCAAAACAAACGATACCGCTTTTCTTACACTAGGCATCCACAGGTCATCAAACATAATGTAACCTCCCACCTGAAGAAGTTTGTCAATATAAAAGAAATCCAATAAAGCATAATCGAATAAATGATTACCGTCAATAAATGCAAAGTCAAATTTTTCTTCGGCGACTAACAGTTGGGGTAAAGCCGTATAAGAAGGGGATTCAATAAATCGAAATCTATCTTCTAAACCGGCTCTTTTAATATTTAACAGACCAATAGATTTCCAACTTTTGCTTTGAGAGGGGTCAATAGCGGTATGGCTTCCTGTGCCTTTTTCGTGATGGGCTTGACAAATTGCCAGAGTTGACAATCCATAAGCCATGCCAATTTCTAGAGTGTTTTGGGCATTATATTTCTTGACCTGCTCTTGGAGAATAATGGCAACGTCTTGGGGTGTAGCCGTGGGAAAAGGATTGATCTTCTTTCCCTCTGCATCCTCAACCTTAGAGGTTTTATAAATTTGTTCTAGGAGTGTATTCATGTTTAATTGTTAATCGAAGTTGTATTTTGTGATTATCAGGTTAGGCAAAAGTGCGATCGTCTCAAGTCAAAGTTATCAGCTTACTTGCATCTGTTTTTTACATTGCGCTTGAACAAGAAGGAAAATCAGCATGACCATCCAGATAGTAGTTTGTCCAGCTTTGAAAAATAGATCCCAGGGTGAGGGGAGAAGACGTAAACTGGCTGGGACAAGGGAAGCGATAAGAGCGATCGCGAATAACATACCGCTAACTACCCGATCCGTATCGCTTTTGGCATCTTGCTTGGCAATGCGAAATAGTGTCACCATGGGCAGCAAAATTAGCATATCGTCGTATACGCGATGGTAAGTCCAAACCCGTGCCACAATTGCCACGACACCAACCAAAAGCCACAAATCTACATAACGATGCCAATACACCCAGCAGCCTAGGGCTAACAAAACCAGTATAGACACTGGGAAATTCCATTCACTTAGCCCCAGTGTTCCCATTAAGCTATGCAAATCGCCGTACCCGATATCGCCACCTAAACCGCCATCACCACCCTCTGCACCACCCCCTGCTGAACTCCAAGCCGCAGCTTTTATGCCATAGGCAAGCCAGTCATGGTGAAGAGAAAAGATATCGGACTCTTGAAACGCTGCTGCTAGCCAAGCCAGTGCAACATATCCTAACCCGACCATTAAAGTCGGTCGCACTCTACCAGGTACGAAGAGTACAATCCAGAAAAAGGGAACGGCTAGAGTTGGTTTGACCAGTGCCACGACGATGAGTAAGCTTGCCAATAAATCTTTACCCCAGCCAGTTTTTCTTTGGCACATTAGAGTCAAGCCAGCCACTAAACTCACCAGGATATGGATGGTGAGTTGACCGTTACCAATAGTAATACCTGTCGCGTACATGGCTAAGGGAGTCATAACCACCAGAATGCGCTCTATAACGTTTTTTGTCTGAGTCTGGTTAATCAGCAGGTTGGCGAGCCAAATGAGTGCAACGATGGATGTGAGTGCCCAGATCCATTTGGCGACAGTCAGTGACGAATAGCCAAGGAAGGGCAAAAGCATGGCATAGCTTGCAGGGGGATAAACAGCGCTGTTGAGTTGGCTATAGACAGGTTCTCCAGAAAACCAAAAATGTACCTCTTGGTAACGCTGCTTTAAGTCAATCGCTCCACTTGGATCAGACAGCCAGAGTAGCCGTGTAAACTCGTATACAAGCCGGGGAAGGGCAGCAGCACTCATCAGTGCGATCGCTATTCCTAGAATCATTTTATGGTACTTTGCCCAAATTTTGTCAATCATTTGTTTATTATTTTTTTGAGTTCGGTAACTTTTAACTAGGCAACATTAGAGAACGGGATAACCACCGCAATTTATTAGCTAACTTTCCATAAACATATTCAGGTATATTCCAAGATTTACTTCTAATTATTCTCCCTATTCCAAAATAAAAATCATCAGGATTAAATGGATATTCTAACAACTCAGGCATAACTTGACCAATTAAATCCTCTTGGACTAAAGAACCAATGCGCTGTTCTTTATTTATACTCAGTAAAAGAGAATAAATGTAAGCGCAATTGAGGATAGGAAATCTTTCTAATTGTCCTAAATCATAAATTTGTTCTTTAGAAGATAACCAACCTGCTTGTCTTTGTTCAAGATAAAAGCGATCGCGCCAGTCTAAATTATCTTGGGGATATTTTTCTACCCAAGTTAACCATTCTTGCAAACCTGCTGTTGCTGTAGAATTAGCAGATTCTTGGAAAAGTTGAGCAATTTGCTTTGCCCCTATTTCTGGGTTGTCAAACGTTGCTGGTAGGGTTGGTAATCTGGCAAACCCACTGGCGATCGCAAATCCATGTCCCCCAAAGGAAATTCCTGTCATCCCTTGACGTACTCCTTTAATAAAAGGTTCTGCATCTCCTTCAGAAATATGACCCCCACTATGTTCTACCACTAATTTTTGACGTTGAGTATCTCGTTTACCCACTTGCAGAAAAACATGATGATAACCACACTTACAAGCTAATTCTGGGGGTAAAATTAGGTCGGCAACGGATGTTCTGGCCGCCATACGGGTAAAAGGTTTAATCTCAACCTCAGCAACACGACTAAGAACTAACATTAAACGGGAATCATAACCTGCAGTTAATCCTAACCAAATTTCTTGACTAACTTCTGGTAATCTTTTGATAATTGTTATTAAGGTAGATTTAACTAAATCTATAATTTCTGTATAGTTACGGGAGGTATCTATAGGTGGCATTAAAGGTCGAGGTTTAATTTTTTGTTCCTTAAAATCGATAATTTGACTGGGTAAAAGACGTTGAATGCCGGAAAAACGGGAGCGCGGTGGTGTAAACCAAGAAATACCCACCTCATATTCCAAAACTCTAGAATCAACTAAGGGTTTTCGATCTGGAAATAAAATTTGAGCTAGTAATACTGGGCTACTTGAAACCCAAATTTTGCTGTTAATAATGCCATGAAAACAGCCGAGTAAGCTACTAGCATCTGGATGAATTTGATTATTTCCAACTAAAACCCAACGACCTGACCAACTAGAATAGATATTGGGAACTTTGGTAGTATTAGTTTTAGCAACTTCTTTAAGAGGGTCTAATTTTTCTTGAATTGATTCTATTGCTAATCCTAAAACTCCCCATTTGACTCCATCCAAATCCTCAGTCCAACCGACTCGCAAATCTGGACAGTGAGAAACCCAGAGGGATGATGATAACTGATGACAACACCAGGTATTATCGGCATAAAATGGATCTGAACCAATAACAAATTGACGGTGATGACTACGCATTATTTTATTAAGAATAGACAAGAGGGAATCTGTTAAATTTTTAGCTACCATCGACATTGATTCGGTCCTTCAGGCTGAATAATCCGAAAATCCATGAGATACATTTCCCAATTTCGTTTGGGGGTACGCCAAGTAGGGTCGTTAACAATATCTTGACTTGAATAAGTGACATCATCATATATAAACGTCATCGGAACCGTATAGTTAGCTTTTGTCCACTTGTAGATGAGTTTTTTAAATTCAATTACAGGTAGTTTATAACCCTTGAGCGGTCTATATTTATGACCTACTTTTGCTGCCTCATCATCAATTTCTAGAACCTCCACCACATCTTCTTGATAGCCCCATATCTTGAGTGGGTTGCTAGCTAATAGCAGGTGATTGGAAGTTTCTCCTTCTGTACGCAGGTTACTGAACATTGAAAAATTCCCAGCCGTGCGCAAGCCCAAATAAGGTGTCATGGCATACAAGAACACTAATAGTATTAAAATGCTAGTAAACTTTGGTGTGTCTTTTGTCCATAAAGGTACTCCTGTCCAAGGCAGTCGATTTGCAGAACAAAGGTTTTGTAAAATTGGCAAAATAAATATAACTTCAGCAAAGTCAAGTAGCAATCCATTGAGAAGATTCATATCTCCCAAGTCAATGTTGAGCCGATAATGAATCAGAGACAGAAAGCTACCTAGGAGTAATATTAAAAAGTAACCATATACTCTATGAATATTGTATTTACCCAGTTTTACATGAGGATTATCGAATAGCAGGTTCAGATAATTTGGTGGAATGAAAACAAACAGGAGAGCAAACGCTAGAGTTCCGAAATCGACAAAACCAATTAGAGCAAGAGAAGCATGCATCACCCAGGAAAACAATAGAATCAGTCCTTGAAATCTAGGAACTATCAGCAGTAGACCTCCCACTAATTCCCAAAGAATTACCACAATTGCTAACGATATTACGATCGCTGCTTTGAAACCGACTGGAAATTGTCCCTGCATCTTCAGGAAAACGCTACCCAAAATAACCGCTATTAATGTCAGAAGCGTTAACAGGAAAAACTGCACTTGTCGAGGTAAAGACCGTAAAGAGTTGCCCCATAGTTTGCCAATTAAAATAGCAAGGCTCCCTGCCAGGAAAAGTATTGAGGGAATACCCAAAACCTTTGAAGTCAACATCGGTATAAACCCAGTCACCAGTAGACCACCCGCGCAAGAAACATTCGGATTGAAGAAGTCTTGGTTAAACTTGTGGAAACCTGCTAGGAAATAGACCAAGACTAAGGAAAACCTTAAAAAAGGCAGCATTATTTGCAGATAATCTTCATCCGTCGAGTTTGGTTGCTGCCAAGAATAAAAAATACAAACTATTAGGGAAAGATTTAAAAACAGAATAAAATTGACGTGGTTTGCTACTTCAGGGAATCGAAAAATTAATACATAAGCAGTGGTAGAGAGCAGAAACAACAGAAACTTTAACCTGGTTATTTGAGTGAAGACGAGAGCAGTAATTAGAAATACAAAAAACCAAGTAAATCCTGGATGTTTCCAGTTTTCTGTCATCTCACACATAAAGCTAGTCATATAGAGAATTGCAAATACGGAAAAGTAGTTGAGCCTCCCAGGATGACTATTTGATTTTGTTATATCTTTATTCATTTTTTTATCCATACCACTATTTGTGTATTGTACCACCTAATGATAATTAAATGCCTTGGCTAGAGTTTCTCAAGCTAGCTTAGTTTTTTGTTTGAGGGGGTTTTGATAGGGCTAGATGAGTAAGTTCTAGTAACTGATTAAACAGTTGAGGGGCAAACAAACGGATACCTGTTCCATAAACTATGATACCAAGTATTGAACAAACTACTATAATTAAAAAGGGCGTTAGTTGTGGAATGAGTAATTGTTTAGTGCCCAGAATAGCGATCGCCATGATTAATGAACTGACTAATGGGGCTACAAACTGACCAAGATAAGTCAGTAATGGAGTTTTAATTAAAAGACTTACTGCCCACTGTCCCACAGGAAACACTAGATAACCGCGAATTACATAAGCCGAAACAACTGCCATCATGCCCCAGGGGATAGCGATGGCAAATGCCACAAAATTTGACACTGCATTAAGAATACTTAACCAAAACCACCAGGAAGGTTTTCCCATTGCTAAAAAAACCGAGCTTTTAAAGAAAGAAACGGAACGTAAAATTCCCATAAACGCCAATATTTGCATTAAGGGAATAGCAGGCAGCCATTGTTCCCCAAATAACAGTTGCACTAATTCTGGTGCGAGAGTTGCCATTCCCAAAAAACAGGGAAAAGCGACTAAGCTAGTTAATTGAGTTGCTTGATAAAATGCCTTCTGAAACCGCTCGATATCCGACTGTAACCGTGAGAAAGTTGGGAAACTAACGTCCTTAGTGGTTTTTACTAATAATTGAGTCATTACCCGCAACACTCGGTAAGCAATAGTATAATAACCTAATGCTACAGGAGAGATAAAATAACCAATCAAAAAATCGTTAATTCTATTATTAAAAAAATTCAAAAAATTAAAGCCTAATATATTGATACCAAACCCAAATAACTGCTGAAAATGAGAATTGGAAAACCGAAACTTAGGTCGCCAGTCACTTGATAGCCACAAAACTACAGTACCAACGAATTCATGGAAAATTTGCTGTGCGACAAGACTCCAAACTCCAAAGCCATTCACCGCCATAGTTACCCCAACACAGCCACCTATGATTGTCCCTAGTAACCAACGGGCAGCAATCGCTTTGAAAGCAAAATTACGTTCTAAAATAGCTTGCTGCACTTTAGACAAAGCAGAAATGATGAACAAGAGTGAGAAGCATTTTAGGATAGGGGTGAGTTCAGGTTCAGAAAATCTATCGGCAACAAAACTGGCACTAATCACACCAAGAACAGTTAAAATTACCCCTATTCCTAAATTTGTCCAAAAAGCAGTATCTAGATGTTCTGGTTCAAGTGGTTCCCGTTGAACTAATGCTTGAGCAAACCCTTGTTCTAAAAATATCTGCATGAATGCTAAAAATACATTCGCCAGTGCAACCAAACCAAAATCTTCGGGTTGCAGGACACGCGCTAAAACAAAAAAAACAACAAGGGAAATAGCTTGAGTTCCCCAATTTTGAATTGCTGACCAGACTACACTTTTGATCGCTTTTTGTTTGATACTCATATCTGAAGTTAAAATTATCGCAATAGTTGCCTTACCACAGAATGGGAAAACTACAACAATTTACTAGATAAATTTACATGATGAAATATAATGAAAAAGTTTCCCTGATTTACTGCTATATTAAAGACCCTAAAAGCGATTCACTTTAAAGAGGTTAATCAAACTCATCACAAACCAAATTATAGATAAAGGAAAAACCGGATACCAAATAGTACGCCAGTTTAGAAACCCTCCTAGGTTGATTATGGAACGGATTCCTAAATGAGCATTCCAAAAAATCCCTATAGTTACTGCCACCGCAATTGCAGCAATAATTAAATAATTAGATTCTATATTGTTAAACCAGTTATTTTCTCTAGGCAAAACCTTTTCTTTGATTGATTGTAAATCAACATAAAGTAAATAAACAATCAATACAGGAGTAAAAGTTACAACAAACCATAATGCATTTGTCGCATGAAAAATTAAAGCCATTGCCACAAACAAATTCCTCGTATTTCTGTTAAATAAGCTCACAAAAAAGCAAAATTCAAATACTAATATAAATAAACGTATAGAATTATAAATTAGAGGTTGTTGTGACAAAAATGGTACTAAAGAATTTGACGGTAGAGAATAGATAGTTGCTTTAATACTTTGATGTAACATAAAATTAGCAATTAGCTCTGAATAAGACAGCCATGTACCCAATATTTTGAAAATAGCAGATGATAAAAATAAAGCAGACAAAATTATCAAAATACATCTAGGAACTAGGAAATAATCCCATGATGAATCTGAATTTTTAACCAGATCTAGATTATTTTTTCTGTTTTTTAATACTGAATCTAAGGAATAAGTTTCACCCCATCGACCGTTGATTAACATAAATAAAGGTATGTAGAATACTAAAAATACAATTCCTTTTTCATAATCTATACTGGAGTAAATGGCTTCACGAAAACACCCTAAAATTAATACTATTACTGTGGCAAATCTCGCCTTTACACCAAACATTAATAATATTATTCCAGTAACTAAAGCAGATTCTATAAATGTCAAAAAAAACGGAGGTAAAGGCTGTGGCAATAATTCTATCAATAGTATTTTATGAATGTAGTAACTATCTGGTATTTTACCTAATAAAAAAAAATGGTGTTCACTTAAATACCATAAATAAAACAAAGAATAAATGACTCTGAATAAACCTAGTCTTCCTGCGGCATTAGGCTCAGATTTAGTAAACCACCGATCCAGTCTTGTATTAATTTTTTGAGCAATCTTTAACATTGGCAATCTAATAGTTTAACTTATGATTAATAACAAGTTATTTTTTTATCTAGGTAGAGTGTCAAAACTTCCTAAAATCAATTCCTGTGTTGGGTAATTCCGATTTAATGGAGGAACTTTTAAAGGCTCAACATTATCCCATACTATTTGCCATTTTTCAATTCTTTTAATATCTATATTGAATAACTTATTTTGTACCATACTTACTAAAGCAGTACGAGATTGTTCTTGGTCTAAATCTGTATCATCAAAAGCTTTTTCGATAATTTTTTTAGCCACATTATCTCTTTCCATAGATGATAACTGAGGAGGAGAAAAGGTATAAGTTTTGCCTGTTGAACTAATAACTCGCAATTCAATAGTAGATACATTAGATGCGGGAAATTCTTCGGAATATGTGCTATATACTGACCAAGTTACTATTGGCCATAATCTAATACGCTTACCCACTATCGCCATACTTAGTAAAATCAATAAGAGTAATATTTTTACAAGTAATAGCTTTCTTTTTTCAATAACATTCATAATAAAATCTTTAAATTATGCCCCCAATATCAGCACGAAATTTGAGGGTAGTGCGATGACGAAGCCATCCCACTACACCTGCTGTTGCTAGAGTAGCTGCCCCTCAATAAATTGCACGTCGTTTGGTGATGCTTATGTTTTTTCCACATAATTAGGAAAGATTAACTTTGCGTACTGACAGTGGGTTGAGATGGATGAATTGGGGGTTGAGTTTTCTCCAGTTGAAGTTGTTGGTTAGCATGGTGGTCTGTGAGATAGCGGTTAAAGAAATGCTCGAAATAGGCGATCGCTCTTGCCACCAGATTACTCCCCAAACCGAGGGTTAGACGGCGAGCCAAGGGATCGATAATTGTTCCGTAGCGCCGCCATCCCAGTTTTTTGTATTTACAGGTAAAGTAGCTATCCTCGGATAGGTTCCACTTCTGTCGTAAGCGATTGAGGCTATTTAATGTCCAGTCATCACTCCAACGCAACATATAGTAGTGTAAGTCTGTTAAATCCAAAGGAGGACCCGGTACGTAGGTGACAATACAGTCAGGCTCGAAGTACACAGTACCCCCAGCTTGAACAACACTCATACAGAAATCTAAGTGTTCCTTGGTATTAAGCATCGCCTGATCAAGCCAACCAATTTTCTCAAAAATGTCCCGGCGAACCAGTACACAGTGAAACTCTGCCAGTTCCGTTTGTGTCCGTTGCAAGCGATCGCGCACATCTTCTACCCGTTTCCCTTGCAAATACATCTTCTCCCGAAAACGCCGCTTACCCGTTTTATCAACCCAAACGTGGGATTCCCCGCCAGCACAGTGAACGATTTCGTGCAAGGGTTGCTCTTGACACATTAAAGGTCCAACGACTGTAGCGTTGGTTTGTTCAGCACATTGGACTAACTGATGTAGCCAACCGGGAGAGACGATGACATCGTTATCAAAAAAGACCAGATACTTGGTTTTTGCGTAACTCAGACCCAGGTTTCTGGCTTGATTTGGCGAAAGGTAGTAGTCTGTCCGAATTATTTCAAAGCCTTTCTCCTGCGCCTGTTTCTCTAGATAATGCCGCACCTTCGCTGGAGAATTTCCATCCACGTAGACTAAGTTAAAAGGAATCTGGGTGTATTCATAGATGCTTTCTAATGACTGGCGAGTACAGCTAAAACGTTCGCGCGGAACAACAATAATGGTGACTTTTGTCTCGGCTACTGTAGGTGACAATTCCATGTCTAATTCCTCCGGCAATTTACGATATGCTTATAGTGTTGGACTTACGAGTTGAGCTTGCTCCCTTGGCTGTCCGTTTCCTTTACTTGTTGCTAATAGTTGCTGATAGATTTCAACCAGCCTATCATTGAGCTTGTCTAAATCATAGTGGGCTTTTACACAAGCTTGTCCGGCTTTTCCCATCTCCGACCAAATTTCTGGATGGTCAATGAGATAGCCTAACTTTTCTGCTAACGCATCAGCATCGCGTTCGGGAACCAAGAAACCTGAAACTCCATCTTCGACCAATTCCGGGATACCCCCGTGATAGGTACTAATAACAGGTAACCCCATCGCCATAGCTTCTTTTAAAACATTAATCGGTGCGTCTTGGTTGCCATCTTTAGCCGTTACGCTAGGAGCAATAAAAATCTGAGAGTTATTGATAATTTCAATAATCTCTTGTTCAGTTTTCCATCCCAGTAAGTGGATAACATTACCGACGTTTAGATGATCAATTAATTCTTGTAAGCTTTCCCGCAAACATCCGTCCCCCAGAATATTGTATTCTAGATTTGGCGTTACTCTTACCTGTTTGGCTACGGCGCGAATGCTATATTCTATCCCTTTCTTTTCCACCAAGCGACCTATGGTGGTAATCCGAATTTGACCATCAGCAGGCAAATGGCGTGGACGGAACGGAAACCGACTACAGTCGAGTCCAGACCGATGCACGACTATCTTATTCCCATCACAGCCCAGCGCGATCGCTCGTTGTCTAAAAAAATCACAATTTACCATAAAAAAGTCTCCTGTCTTAAATAATTCATTATAAATTTCTGTTCCTTTTTCTCGAACAAATCGGCTAATATCGTCTCCGCGAAATGTAGTTATTAGTTTAGCGTCTGGAGTATTGATATTACGAAACGACATACCCCGGTAACTTTGGGTTCCAAACTGACAATGAATGATGTCATAAGATTTTTTGAATGACGGTATCACTGTGTAGAGTAACCATAATGACATAGCTTGCTTACCATACTTGAACACATTGAACGCCTTTAACAAACACCCCGGGTCTTTATAGCCATTGGCGAGCAGCAATCCAATTCCTTTGAAAACGCGCCCTAACAAATTTTCAGGAATTTGGGGCAAATAGTAGGTGCGATCACAGAGATGGTAGTTTTCCACAGCCGGATGAACTTTAGATGTACTTCCTCGTTCACTGGCATAAATATCAACCTCATGTCCGCGATCAAGTAAACCCGTAACTTGATTTAAAATAAATGTTTGTGAAAGACTGGGGAATTTATCAACAATGAACGCAATTTTCATAAAATATTTTTTGACTTTTGACTGACTCATCTTGCTTGGTATACATAATACCTCATTTTTATTACATCCTATTCTCTTGCCGCCACACCTCCCATACTCAATCTTAAAATTTCAAAACCACTAAGATACCTGACGATGAACATCACCAGGCAAACTTTAAGTTTACAATCAAATCTTTTTAATCTTTTGTCTAAAAATGTATTGCCACAAAATTGAATGGGTGGAATTAAATTTTTGATTAAAAATATTATGAATTTTACTTTCCATTTTAATCCCTTCTCCTGACTCTTTTTCTGTAGAGCGTAGAGTCCACCAGCCAATCTAATTGTTCTTTTATACAGTTGCCGAAGAGAATGTCTGGCTGGATGAGCTACACAAGTGTCATCTGCATAAATCGGCTTATACCCCTGAGAGAAAACGCGCCTACCCCACTCCACATCGCCATTTGATTTGAATCGTTCGTCAAAAAGTCCTACTCGTTCAAGCACATATCTAGATGTAAAAATATTTGCTGCTGCACCGTACTGATACTTTTCTAGGAGTTCCTTTTGGGGAAATGCTGTAATGCTCTCATAAAGTTCAATTGCGGTTATTTGGTTGGAATCTTTGAAGAAAATTTCAATTTTGCCAGCAACTAAACCCCTGTTTGGATCTTGTAGAAAGTTACTTACACCTTTTTCAATCCAATCCGATGCTGGAATACAGTCAGCATCGGTAAAAGCAATCACCTCACCTTTCGCCAAGGATATCCCTTTGTTCCGAGCCGCATAAGAACCCGGCGTACTTTCATAAGCCGCGATCGCTTGCCCAAATTGAGCGACTACCCCTTTAATATCTGTGGCTTCATCGGATGCATTATCGACAACAATCACTTCATATCCTGTTTTGGTATAGGTCTGATTTTCCAGAGCGTCTAAACAGAGTTTTAGACGCTCTGCGTCATTATAGACGGGAATGATGACGGACACAAATGGATGAGAATTAGATTCCATTTCCTTGGCGAGAAAGCGGTGATTTTTTATTCAATCAACTCTATAGGGACAGGCGGTTTATAGTCTAGAAATCTGCATCGGGGCGGGTTTAGTCCCATCTGGGTGCAACCGAAAAGATAGTGGTGAAACGCGCCCCTACAGACTCAAAACTCGAAAGTTTGTTTACTTTGCCACAAGCTGTTGCTGGGGCTTTTTGGGCGACTCCTCTGTAGTAAACTCCTCGTGGTAAGACCGCTCAACATTGACATTCCACAAATCGTGATTTTCGCCGAGGATGTTTTTCACGGCTAGCATTGCTGTTAGCATGGAGTGGTCTTGATTGTTGTATCGGTGCATACCATTGCGACCCACGGTTTGCAGATTTTCAAAGGTCTGGATATACTCTTGAATGACTTGAAGATGTTTACGGTATTCGCCGTCATAAACGGGATAGGCTTTATGTTGACGGATAACCACGCCGTCTTCAACATCACCCTGATTAACACCTATATTTAGATCAATCGCCTCACGACTGGCTAACTCAATCAGCTCAACATCCGACAATTCCCAAAGTGGATCACCTTCGCTACAAAAATATTCCATCCCCAAGCAGGTTTTACTCGGATCAGGCACCATCGCCGGACTCCAATTCTTGAAGTTTTGAATGCGTCCAACTTGGAATTCTGGGCTATGAATATAAATCCAGTTGTCGGGAAATAGGTCGGGCTGATTTACAATCAGGGAGACAATCAGAAAATCCCGATACTTGAGACCCTTTGCCGCTTCTAATACATAGTCAGGGGGCGGGGGGTCGAGTCGATACAGAAGGGCAGTTACAGGCATACTAGAAATGAAATGGTCGCCTGTAAATTGGAGTGTTTCATCCCCTTGTTTTGCCGTGATCCTCTTAATCCGAGTGCCTTCCCGTTCGATGCGAGTCACGGTTGTATGCAGATACACCGGAGCACCTTGACTCTCTAGCTTTTCCTGGCAACGTTCCCACATCATTCCCGGTCCCAAAATCGGATACTTAAATTCTTTAATTAAGCTTTTGGCATTTTGACTTTTGAAAACGGCGTTGATTACCGCTCGTTTGAGAGACATATTTTGAATGCGCTGTGCTGCCCAGTCAGCGCGAATTTGAGTACAAGGAATTCCCCACACTTTCTCGGTATAAGTCTTGAAGAAGATTCGATAAAGGCGACGCCCAAAGCAGTCAATTACCCACTCTTCAAACGTTTCCGGTTCAAAATCCGGGTTTAGTTTAGCTCTGAGTTTTGCTCTTAAGTAACTCACCAGAATTAGGAAACTTTGAATGATGCCAAGATTGGATAGGGCGTTGAATAGAGAAAGGGGATAGTTGTAAAACTTGCCCTGATAGTAAATGCGGGAAAGACGCGGGACTTGGATAAATTCGTCTTCTAGAATTTCATGCCAAAACCGATCGACTTCACCAACTTTAGTGAAAAAGCGATGACCGCCAATGTCAAAGCGATAGTCTTTGTACGTCTCTGTGCGGGAAATTCCACCGACTTTATCGGCTTTTTCTAGGACAATGGGTTTAATTCCCTTCTTGAGCAGTTCGTAACCCGCCGTCAAGCCAGCAGGACCGCCTCCAATAATGACAACTGGATAATGGGTCAAGGATTTTCCTCCTAATTTTTTAGGGTTTAGATATTTAGAGGATTAGAAAGAGTTGCCGATTACTAGAGAAACTAAAATTGAGGCACCGACTAATTCACGAGAAATTGACGCAAAGATTCGTTGTTCAATCGCTAACAAGTTGCCGGGGACTGTTTTCCAGGTTGAGATAGTTGGTTGATAAGTTTGCCAATGGTGACGAACTAGACCGATCGCAAAGGCTAATCCGCTATAAAAATAGTACAGCCAGTGCCAGGGTACGGTTTGCAGGGCGAAGAGGAAACCGCGTTTTTGATAAAAGAATTGATAGACGGAGGCGTTGATTGCCAATAGCCCTAGACTCAATCCCGCGATGCCAACCCATGCAGTCGGTATCCACCAAACGGCGATTAGTGCCGCTAATAAGGTATATACCAAGACTACACTGATGCGGTTGGAGAGGTTGAGATTTAAGTCATTGACCATTTCGCGATCGCGTAATATGATCGCTGTCCAAGGGATTGCCCGATAAAAGATATCCGCTCTCAGCAGGGAGTAGGTTCTCCAGCATTTCAGATGTTTGACTTGGATAGTCTTTCGCAAGCCAATTTGATACCCTCTGCTTTTGAGTCTATTGCCTAATTCAATATCTTCTACACAAGGGAGACGGTAACTCTGATCAAAGCCGCCGACAGCTAAGAAAATATCCCGCCGGATTGCACCACAAGCGCCCCAGAAGGTTGAAGCGTCTTCTGATCCGGTTTGGTGGGTGTAGTGATGAAATAAATTTTTATACTGAGATAAGAAATTAGGCGCACCCGGCTGATCATCGTAGGAGCCAATTAGGGCGGCGAGTTCAGATTCCTGACTGAAGGTTGTCGCGACTTTACCAATGGTGTTGTCATGAACTTCGACATCGGCATCGACGAAGAAAAGGATATCACCACTAGCTGCTCTAGCGCCTAAGTTGCGAGCTTTCGCCGGTCCGCCAGAGGTGGGAACTTGAATTACTTTAGCACCGAAGTCTTGAGCGAACTGCCCAGAGCCGTCAGTATCCCCGTCAGCGACGACAATCACTTCCAAGGGCTGGGGTGAGGCTTTCGCTAGACTGGAAAGACAACGACGAAAGGCTTCACCACCGTTATAGACTGGGATGATTACCGATATTGTCGGTGTTGCGGTAGAACGTGTCATCTGGCTCATAGTCGTGGGGCTTGTTGGGGCTAGCTTAATAGTTAGCTTTGCTGACAGCATCCATCTGGGGTTAGATAGACAGTGTTGCTGGTATTCTAGTCAAGCTATATGTCAGAAATCCTGAAGATATACTTCTCAAATCTTAATCAAGCTTTGGGGTGAGCGATCGCTCCTATTGATTTTCTTTACGGAATCTTCACAAAATTCGCGTATTTGGGGTGATTGTATGAAGTTTTCGTGAAGGTTGCTCGAATGTAACGTCTGATACGGAAATAAAACTTAAAATAACTTAAGCGTTCAGAGTATTCAAATCTGGTTATTTCTGGGAAACGGTCTTATTCCCTCCCCTTGTCAAGGGGAGGGTTAGGGAGGGGTTTATCTCCAGTCGATACCAATACCAATGGATCAGAGGGCGACCCGAGTTTTTGGATAGGACTACCGTTGTGAATTAATGGAGGCGGGTCGCCCCTACATGGGCATTGACGCGGTGTGGATCGCCCCTACATGACATAAGACCAATCACCAATCACCAATGACCGATGACATTTTACGCGATCGCTTAAACCTGTGGGCGCAGGGCGACCCGAGCCTATTGAGTGGACTACCGTTGTGAATTAATGCAGGCGGGTCGCCCCTACATGGATATTGACGCGGTGTGGGTCGCCTCTACATGACATAAGACCAATGACCAATCACCAATGACCAGTCACATTTTAGGCGATCGCTTAAACCTGTGGGCGCAGGGCGACCCGAGCCTATTGAGTGAACTACCGTTGTGAATTAATGCAGGCGGGTCGCCCCTACATGGACATTGATGCGGTGTGGGTCGCCTCTACATGACATAAGACCAATGACCAGTCACATTTTAGGCGATCGCCTGTCCAATCTTGTGGACTTTGATCAGACTCGTGGTTCCTGGCGTACCAATGGGAACACCGGAGGTAATTACCACTTTGTCCCCGTATTCGGCTAACTCCATCTCCACCGCAGCATTTACCACATTAGTTAACATCTGTTCGGCATTGTATACAGGGGTAATCAGATAAGGTTGCACTCCCCAAGACAAAGCCAACTGACGATAGGTACTTTCTTCTGGCGTAAAGGCAATAATCGGGGTTTTGGGGCGATACTTAGACACCAGTCGGGCGGAACCGCCGGATGAGGTGTTGCACATAATTCCCCGTGCGCCTAATTGACTGGCAATATGACAAGCGGCTTCGGCTACGGATTCGGTGGTGCTAATACTGCAACTGGGAAACTCTGACGCGGTTTGCAATCCTTCGGCTAGGGCTTTTTCCGTCTGGATAGCTATATTGTTCATCATTTCCACAGCAGCGATGGGATATTCTCCCACGGCGGTTTCACCCGAAAGCATTACCGCATCCGTCCCATCTAAAATTGAGTTGGCGACATCTGTGGCTTCAGCCCGCGTCGGATCAGGAGCGTTGATCATTGACTCTAGCATCTGGGTGGCTGTAATCACAGGTTTACCGAGTTGGTTGCAGCGACGAGTAATTTCTTTTTGAATTAAAGGTACCCGATCCAATGGCGTCTCTACCCCCAAGTCACCGCGAGCAATCATAATTCCATCCGCAACCTGGAGGATTTCCTCTAAGTTTTCCACCGCTTCCCGTTTTTCAATTTTGGCAATCACACGGGTTTTCGCGCCTGCGGCTTCAATCATCCGCCGCACGGGTTCTAAATCACTGGCGCTTCGCACAAAAGACACCGCCACCCAGTCGATACCCGATTGCAACCCAAACCGTAAATCGGTCATGTCTTTTTCGGTGACGGAGGTGACAGGTAAATAGGTTTCAGGTAAGTTAACCCCCTTTTTAGAAGACAAGAGTCCACCAATTTTCACCAATGCCCGAATACTATCTGTATCCCGTTCCGTGACTATCAGCTTGACTCGACCATCATTAATTGAAATCGGTTCACCCACGCGCACCATAGCAAACAGGGTGGGAATGGGTAAGGGAATCTCATCCGGGTTGTTGCCTTCCTCATTTAACACAAAGGTTACTTCATCACCCGTTTGCACCTTAATCCCATCGGGAGGCAGTTTTCCCAGACGAATTTTCGGTCCGCATAAATCTTGCAGCAAGGCGAGGGGTTTGCGATGTTGGCTACTAATTGCTCGGAGTTGCTGAATCGTCTGTCCGTGAAACTCATGGGAACCGTGGGAAAAGTTTAACCGGGAAACATCCATCCCCGCTTCGATTAAGGCATCGAGGCGTTCGGGTGAGGCGGTAGCCGGTCCAATGGTACAGATAATTTTAGTGCGACGCATAAGATACTGGGTCATAACGGTAATAGAACAGATGTTCTCTGTAGCGTTTAATTTTCAGGGTCTACACACCCCTACCAATTGAACGTTCGCCTAACCGGATGATTTGTGATCCGGGATGGCGCAGGAGAACACCTGTCATGAAGAATAGATCAACTTTCTGGAAAAGGGGGTGTCGGGTGTGGGGAGCTGGGGAAGCTGGGAGAGCTGGGGGAGCAGAGGGAGCTGGGGGAGCTGGGGAAGATGAGGGAGATGAGGGAGTAAACGAATGACGAATGACCAATGACGAATGACCAGTTACAACTATGGGCAGATTTTTCCGGCAATCCTAATCAGCTACCCTTCCCTTAACCCTGACTTCCGGTAGAAGTAATCCTCTGCTAAAAATTAGTAGGCTTGTTATTGAGTGTCCAGCATTTTCCCGTCCTCTCAGACATCTGAGGTGGGTTAGTGAGGCGCTAAACCCTTGTTTTAAAACCTAACGAGCATCAAGTTATATAAATTGCCAATATCAAACACTTGGCATCTTGCTTGTCTTGAATAACTGTAAGTAGCTCAAGTAATTAAGGAGAATATAAAATCATAATGGCTAATAATCCAATTTTCAAAATTAAAGAATACGGTCAAAGTATCTGGATGGATTATCTGGATCGCCAGCTAATCGAATCCGGTGAATTGAAAAACAAGATTGAGACTCGTGGAATCAGCGGGATTACTTCAAATCCCAAGTCCTTTGCTAAGGCGGTGTCGAATAACCGAGTTTACGATAGCGATATCGAAGCGGGGATCAAAGGCGGAAAATCTACATCAGAGATTTACGAATCCCTGATCTTTGAAGATATCCGCAACGCCTGCGACATCTTCCGCCCTATCTACGATGAGTCTGGCGGAACCGACGGCTTTGTCAGTATTGAAGTCTCCCCTCACTTAGCGCGGGATACCCAACGCACGGTTGAAGAAGCTCGACGCTTTTTCCGCGCCATTGACCGGGATAATGTGTTTATTAAAATTCCGGGAACGAAAGAAGGATTCCCGGCGATTGAACAGGCAATTTCTGAAGGGATTAACGTTAATATCACTCTCCTGTTTTCCGTGGAGAGTTACGTGGAATCGGCTTGGGCTTATGTTCGTGGCTTAGAAGCACGAGTTGCTGCTGGTAAACCGATTGAGAATATTGCGTCAGTAGCGAGTTTCTTCCTCAGTCGCATCGATACTAAGGTTGATAATCGCATTGATGAGAGACTCAAGCGGATTGGTACAGAGGAATTGAATGAAGAAGCCCGCTTACGGGAACTGAAAGGAAAAGTCGCGATCGCGAATGCTAAGGTTGCCTATCAACGGTTCAAGGAAATTATCGAGAGCGATCGCTTTAAAGCCCTAGCTGAACAAGGAGCAAATATACAACGGGTGCTCTGGGCAAGTACCAGCACTAAAAATCCGGACTACAGTGATGTCATGTATGTGAATGAGTTGATTGGTCAAAACACGATAAATACTCTACCCCCGGATACAATTGAAGCTTGTGAGGATCATGCTGATGTCGCACCCAATCGGGTAGAAACTGAGGCTGATAAAGCGCAGAAGACGCTGGAAAGTCTGGGTGAACCTGATATTCAGATCGACTATGACCAAGTTATGGCAGAACTGGTTGAGGAAGGGATTGAAAAGTTTGCGAAACCCTTTGATTCGTTGATGAAATCGATTGAAGAGAAAGCTGAACAGCTTACGCCAGTTTGATGAAACGCTGGCTAACTGTGAAACCCGCCTCTACAAATTCAAACGTCAAACTTAAACAAAGGGCGGGTTTTGCAACTAAGCTAGGAAGGACAATTAATATTAGTCCCTAAACCCGCCCCTACAAATTCAAACGTCAAACTTAAACAAAGGGCGGGTTTTGCAACCAAGCTAGGAAAGACAATTAATATTAGTCCCTAAACCATCCGTATCAACTTAAGGCTGGAACCCTTACTTAATAAGAGATCCCCCCTAGCCCCCCTTTTTGATCCCCCTTCCGTCCCCCTTAAAAAGGGGGAGACCAAAGGATGCTTCGCTTTTTGTTCCATGGGGGGAACCAGAAATTAATCAAAGTCCCCCTTTTGAAGGGGGATTTAGGGGGATCTAAACTTTGAGCCCTAGTTATACAAAGTCTTAAGTTGACACCAATGTCCCTAAACCCACCCCTACACAATCAAAATTCCTATGAATGCCCCAGCTATTGCGATCGCGTCTAAACCCACACCCCCAGAACGCCAAAATCTGGAACACCAAGCCGATTACAACACCATATCAGCATTACCCCAAGTTTGGTCGTTAGCCGCCCAGCGATTTGGGGATACTGTCGCCTTAGAAAACCCTTACGCCAAACCCGAAGTCAAGCTAACCTTTGCCCAGATGTGGCAGCAAATTCAGCAGTTTGCGGCTGGATTACAAGCATTAGGCGTCTCGGCGGGCGATCGGGTAGCTTTGTTTTCGGAAAATAGTTCCCGCTGGTTTATTGCTGACCAAGGTATTATGACCACTGGGGCGGTTGATGTGGTGCGGAGTTCTCAAGCTGAACAAGAGGAACTTCTCTATATCCTTAAAGATAGCGAAGCGACTGCCTTAGTTGTGGAAAATCAGGATACCTTAACTAAGCTGGATCAGCATTTGCATGATTTGCCGATTCAACTGGTTATTTTATTATCGGATCAGGAACCCGACGCTGAGTCGGAGTTGAATATCCTCAATTTTCCCCAGGTGTTGGAACAGGGAAACAATCACACATTCCAACCGATTGAACAAACCCCTGACACCCTCGCTACCCTAGTTTACACGTCTGGCACCACCGGGAAACCCAAGGGCGTTATGCTCAGTCATGGCAACCTGTTACATCAAGTTACCAGCTTGGGTGCAATTGTACAGTTAGAAGCAGGCGATCGCGTCTTGAGTATTCTCCCCACTTGGCATGTCTATGAACGCGCCATTGAATACTTTGCCCTCTCCCAAGGCTGTACCCTGATTTATACCACGCTGCGCCATGTTAAGCGGGATCTGAATGCCCAACACCCGAACTATTTTGTCTCGGTTCCCCGTTTATTGGAATCGATTTATGAGACGGTGCAAAAGCAGCTAAGTAAAGAATCTGCCGGAAAACAGCGCCTAGTTAATGCCCTATTCTCGATTAGCGATCGCTTTATTAAAGCCCGTCGCCTTGTCCATGGCTTAAGTTTAGAACATCAGCAGCCCTCTGGATTCCAACGCCTCTGGGCTAGACTGCAATGGTTGACATTGGTTCTAATTCATGCATTAGCAGACCGATTCATCTATCAGAAAATCCGCGAACAAATCGGTGCAAACTTAAAGCAAACCATCTGTGGAGGCGGCGCACTTGCCCAGAAATTAGATGATTTTTATGAAATAATTGGTATTGAGGTACTCGAAGGCTATGGTTTAACTGAAACCTCGCCCGTTCTCACCGCCCGTCGTTCTTGGCATAACCTCCGGGGTTCTGCGGGTAAACCGATTCTAGAGACAGAAATTCGTATTGTTGATCCAGACACCAGAGAAACCCTTCTCCAAGGAGAAAAAGGATTAGTTTGGGCGCGGGGATCTCAAATCATGCAAGGTTATTATCGCAACCCAGAAGCCACGGATAAAGTAATTGATGCCCAAGGATGGTTTAATACCGAAGACTTAGGCTGGTTAACGGTTCAAGAGGACTTAGTTTTAACCGGACGGGCAAAGGATACAATTGTCCTCAGTAATGGTGAGAATGTCGAACCGAAACCGATTGAAAATGCCTGTATGCGGAGTCGTTATATTGATCAGATGGTGGTGGTGGGTCAAGATCAGCGATCGCTAGGCGCTTTAATTGTACCAAATTTCGATAACTTACAGGGGTGGGCGGCACAGAATCAGTATCACCTGCAACTCCCGGATGGGGAATCTGCTTCCGGTGAGGAAACGATTGACTTAAATAGCAAACCTGTTCAGGAATTTTTCCGCCAAGAAATCAATCGAGAAGCGAAAAACCGTCCTGGTTATAATCCCAATGACAGAATTGGTGTATTTCGTCTGATTTCAGAACCCTTTTCTCAAGAAAATGGCATGTTAACTCAGACGCTAAAAGTTAAGCGTCATGTTGTTAGAGAACAGTATCAAGATTTGATTGATGAGATGTTTGCTTAAGCCGCGATGATGGGAATTAAATCTGGAATTCAATCCTTACTATTCGGATTAGTTTTGATTGGACTATCTGCCTGTTCTAGTTCTCTGAGAGTGGGTTGGTTCAGTAGGAATCTTCCAACTCAGACAACAGTCTCCTATACAGCTCTTTGCGCTGTAATAAAGTACAGTAGATCAAAGTCCCCCTTTTTAAGGGGGATTTAGGGGGATCGACAATGTACCGCATAGCAGAGCAAACTGATATAACACATTCACGGGGACAGAGCGACGGAAAATTGAGGTTGATGCCGGAAATGAAGTTGTCCTCGACGTTCAGTCGGAGGTGACGAAAGGCGATTTAGAGATCAGAATCCTCGAACCCGATAAAGAGGTGCTAAAAAGGATAGAAACAAATCGCGATCGCGAGTATAAATTTGAGGCAGAAGAAACCGGAAACTACTGGGTCGTGATTACAGGCGATAATGCGGGAGGGAGTTATGAGATTCAGTGGGACATAACCTCATAAATCAATTGTAGGGGCGGGTTTAGGGAAAATTGTAGGGGCGGGTTTAGGGAATCAATTCAGATATCCACCGATAACGGAAAAACAAAACCCGCCCTCTTCACCAATAACGGAAAAACAAAACCCGCCCTCCTCACCAATAACGGAAAAACAAAACCCGCCCTCCTCACCAATAACGGAAAAACAAAACCCGCCCTCCTCACCAATAAAGAAACAACAAAACCCGCCCTCTTCACCAATAAAGAAACAACAAAACCCGCCCTTATTTTTAAGAACAATGAACCATGAACAATCACCACTTATTGCGCTGTAGCCAATCCTTTATTTAATTGCCGCATATACTTATCTAAATCCCCAGCCACTTGACCCGATAAAAAATAAGCGCCGAGTAAATTGGGAAACGACATGGCGATTAACATACCATCGCTAAAATTAATCACCACACCGGAACTTAAAACCGCCCCCGTAAAAACCGCCAGGATAAATAACACCTTATAGATGATTAAATTGTTCTGCCCAAACAAATAATCCCAACAGCGTTCGCCGTAATAACTCCAGGAAATCATCGTCGAGAAAGCAAAAAAGAAAATCGCGATCGCAAGCATCAGGGGAAACCAGGAAATCGCTGTACCAAAGGCGACTGAGGTGACTTCTGCACCACTGAGTTGGGCAAATTCGGGATTGCGATAGACGCCTGTAATCACAATCACTAACGCCGTCATATTACAGATCACTACTGTATCAATAAACGGCTCTAAGAGAGCGACAATCCCCTCCCGCACAGGTTCTTGGGTTCTGGCGGCGGAATGGGCGATCGCGGCTGAACCCACCCCCGCTTCATTAGAAAATGCCGAACGCCTTAATCCCTGAATCATCACGCCAAACACTCCCCCCTCCACCGCCTCTGGAGATAATGCGCCGTTAAGAATCGTCAGCATCGCGCCAGGAATATCCATAAAATTCGTCACCAGAATCCACAGCGCCGCCAAAAAGTAAATCACACACATCGCCGGGACAATCGCACCCGCCACTTGACCAATCCGTTTAATCCCACCAATAATCACCATTCCCACGAAAGTAACCAGAATCAAGCCATAAAGCCAACTGCGCCCCACAAACCAGGGTACAACGGTAGTTATCGCCGCATAAGATTGGTTCGCCTGAAACATACTTGCGCCGCCAAATGCGCCACCAATACCCAGAATCGAGAAAATAACCGCCAACACCTTCCCCAAGTTCTGATGTCCCATTTCCGCCAAACCCGCCGACAAATAGTACATTGGACCCCCAGCCACCGTACCATCGGGTTTAATCACGCGATATTTCTGACCCAGGGTACATTCAACAAACTTACTCGTCATCCCAAACAGTCCCCCCAGCGTCATCCACACCACCGCACCGGGACCCCCTAAACTGATTGCGATCGCGACTCCAGCAATATTACCCAATCCCACAGTAGCCGAAAGCGCCGTTGCCAGGGCTTGAAAATGAGACACCTCCCCGGCTTCTGTCGGATCATCATACTTTCCTCGTAACACCTCAATTGCGTGCCAAAAGCCCCGGATGTTAATAAATTTCATCCGCAGGGTAAAGAAAACTGCACCGCTAATCAGCCAAAGGACACTGATCGAAAAAATACCTAGGGTCAAAAACTGCACTGTGGTCTGCTCACTCAGGATACAATGATATGTCCTTCTTAGTGTGACAGTGCATCCTCCCTTCTTCAACAAAATCGCGGGAATCCTCGCCCTCAACTCTCGTAGGGCGAGGAGGGATATGGAGGCATCCATTTTTTTACGCTACGCATAGACCGTTACTCCTCCTGATTAGCTCGACTTTACTGGGAACAAACTGCCCGATGCGCTTCCAGGTGTAGTCACAAACGGAAATATTTTTAGTCTTTTTGGTATCAGTGAATCCGCTGACGTAACCAATGTAAGACTTCCCAGCTTTCTCTGCTCTGACCAAATCGCCAATCCTTACTCCAAATGGTGTGATTGTCCCGCCTTTACGCTTTCTGTCTCCCGACTTATCTGGGACTTCAAAATGCAGTTGGCGACGGAAAAAGCCATACTCTTTTCCCCGCTTCACAGCACCAGGACGGGTGATAATTTTGAATGGGGAAGAAGTCACGTTAACACTGCCCTTGTGGGCATAACCATGGGAGTTAAAACCAACAAATGGCACATATTTGACAAAATACCCACAAGCCAACGTCACCCCATCAACCGCATGGGTTTCCGGTTTAGCTATGGACTTGTTGGTCTTATCTTTCTCTAGCCCTAGTTGGGTTCGGAGTTGGAATGTGCCATTCCCGTCCTTTTGCCAACCGCGCCGGACATAGACAGGGGCGATTTTCTCCATCTGGGATATTGCCCAATTCTGACCAACCATCACCGGGGAGAAAGCTTTCCCAGACTTGGCGCGTTTGCGCTTGGTTTGGTCTATATCAGCTTTAACCCGCTCATAACCAATCGCCGCTACTGGAAAAATAGCCGCCAACTCTTTAACTACCCTTAACTCCAGTTGTCGTGAGGCTTTAATGGATGGGGGAAGTTTACATTGTTTGCGGTTATCGAACCTGCATTGTCGATGGTTGCGCTGTTTGAACGGGACATTCCGATTGATTCTTCGTCCCCGACGAGACCGTCGTAACATGGCGCGGGTTTCCATCCGTTTCTTCACCCGCCCAAATGGGAGGATGAGGTGTAGTTGTAGCAGGGTGTATTTAGCTGACTGGACACCGATACCGGAATAAGATTTGCCCGGATCGACTCCAACAGAAATGGGCTGCATCTCCTCAGCCGATGGTGGTGTGGTGAGTTGGACATAATAGACACCCAAATCGGACCATTTCCCCACTGCTTTACCTTCTTTGACCCACCGTCTAGACCTGGAGGGCTTAGTAGGCATCAGCGGTTTTCCTTCTTTGCTAACTACTGGAACACGATTCATAGATATAATCCACTCGTGTAAATGTTTACGTCTCTTAAGGCATTGGTAGGGGTGTGTCCTGGAATTACCCAGTCAAGAGAGATTCCTGAGTCTACAGTTAAGCCGAACTAGAGAAACGTTCGGAAGTGATTATCCCCTACCAACTCATGCCCTTATTCATGATTTCCTGGCAGGTTATCTCTGCCAATCCGCGTCTTCACGAAGTAAGGCGCGGTTCATGAACTGCTTTGCGGTCTATGGGTGATTATCGAGGCACATAGCGATTATCTTACTTTTCTTGCTCTCCTATATTCAATCCGAAGCTGTTGTACAGAAGGATTCTCAGCTTCAATAAAGCTATCCCGCTGAACTTCCTCTAATCCTAAGTCTTGAAATTGGGCAAGTTCCTGATTAGAAAGCGCCCAAGGTGGACCATCAGGTTCAGCCTCTGTCTGGCGAAATCGCGTGATTAATAACAGGATTCCCTCTATAGCCACCAAAGCCGCGATCGCATCAATCACAGTTGATCGTACATTTAATGGTAACGCTTGGATATTGCGGCATTCTAATACCAAGTCAAACTGATGACGCCAAGCTGGATCTAACGCGAACAAATCAGCGACAACATAGCTAACTGGGGAATTGGGAAATCGTTGCCGACACCAGGCGATCGCGGTTGGAGAAATATCAAAGGCTGTCACGTTGAAACCCACTCTAGCCAAGGCTTCCGCATCATCACCTAATCCACAGCCAATGACTAAAGCCGAGCGATGATTCCCTTGGGGCTTATTTTTATTTAGCCAATCTTGGAAATAGGGATGGGGTTTTAAACGCGCCCACGGTACTTGATCGGGATCACGATTGGCTTGGGAATATAAGCGATCAAACCATCCAGAGGGATCGGATTTGTTTAGCGCTTCTGTTGCCAATAATTTGACTTTCTGCCGTAATCCTTCGGGTTGTTTTTCAAACATCAAACAGTCTCCAAGGGGGGCAAGGGGGGATGGAGAGGGGCTGGGGATGAGGGCTGGACTAAACCCTACCTATGCGGCATGTAACTCCATCTGACTCCCTAAAATCTGCTGAATCTTCTGGTATAACTCGGCTTGGGTATGAGGTTGAAGCATTTCCAAAGACGCCAGTAACCGTTGCCTATCGGAGAAGGGTAACATTGCCATCAACTCGTCCGCCTCTTCTAGCATACGCTCTTGGGCTTCTGGAATTAGGTTCATCCAATTCGATAACAGCAAGTTACGCTCTATAATCGTTAATTTCCACTGATATTCAGGCATCCTGATCGGCTCCTCTATTCCTTCGTTTTCCTTTGTTCAGGATTTACTGGTGTGGATCAGGATGCTTTGCTGGTTAACTCACAACTCTCTCATCTTCCCAACTTTGTCCCGCTTCGCTAACATCTTCCTCATCTCCTATAACAGGTGTATCAATCATCCCACGCTTTCCAGAATCAGGCTCATCCTCGGATAACCGATTTCCTCGCCCAATCTCTGGCATTTTCCATATAAATCAGTATCCGTTTCCAATATTTTTTCCAGTCTCCCTCTATCTTCAAGCAGTTTTTGACCGTCTCTAGGTAGAAAATAGTCGTGCGGCGTTCATCATTTTCGGGGCATCGCTCCAAAATCAGATTGTAGAGCTGCTGCCAATGATATTGCCAGTTGCCTTGCTCCGGATGGAAAATTGCCTCAAACAGGTTTCGCCAGAAAAACTCAATCGTGCCAATATCCTTAAGATGTTCTGGCGTTGGTTTATCCCAGCCAGTATGGCGAGCGCGTAAATCACTAATCGGCGGCAGATGTCCGCTCATAGATAACAAGGGGGCTAAAATCACTGATGCATATTTTACCTATACCTAGAGATAATGGGATGGTGGATGGCAATAGGGTACGGAAGCAGAGGGAGCTGGGGGAGCTGGGGAAGCTGGGGGAGCTGGGAAAGCTGGGGAAGCTGGAGGAGACAAGGACGAATGACGTAGCTTGCTGGGAGCTGTTCGAGTATGACGAATGACTATCCCTACCGTTAACTTTAATTGTCCCCACCTACTTACACCTTGTCTAACTTGCCCAACTAAAAAACAGCGCGGCTAGGATAATCAAGCCCAAAAGCGTCAAAGGAACCCAGAGATTCGCCAGCTCGATCATTTGGTTGTGTTTTACCGTTGGTTACGGGAATGAATCCATTGATTATCGATAAACAAACTATAAACTAAATTGGATGATGAGGACAAAGGATGACCTATCTCGACCTAGTGACATGGCTGCGAGAACGCACAGCTTTTAGCATTCTCTCCGATGAAATTTTACAGGCGATCGCGCCCCGAATGGAAGCGCTAGCGGTAAATGCCCAGGAGCGTCTGGTGATCGAAGATACCCCGGTAGACTATCTCTACATTCTGCAACAGGGGCGTATTGAAGGCTACCGAACCAACCAACTGGGTTCGATTTGGGGCGTCAGTTGGCTTCCTGGCGCTGTGATTCATTTACAGGAGTTACTTCTCAATCAATCGGCTCAAAGAACCATCGTCACCCGCAGCGACTCTCACCTGTGGCGCATCCCAGCCGAACAATTCCGAGACTTAATCCACCAGTATCCAGAAATATCCCAAGCCTTCTCACCCCAACTTGCCCAAGACTTGGCACACCTGTCGTCTCAACTCAAGGTTGAACAAGAACGCCAAGTGACGCTGCGCCCCTATTTAGTCAACAAAGCCAAACGGGGAATTATTGGTAGAAGCCGTTATGCGGTGCGATTACGCCAGCAAATCAAACAAGCCGCCGATACTCGCCAGTCTGTACTCATTTTCGGTGAACCGGGACTGGAAAAAGACAACACCGCCGCGCTGATTCACTTTGGTTCAGCCTATCGCCGCGAACCTGTGATTAAAATCGATTGTAGTAAAGTGCAAGCCAGTGGTGCGGAACTGTTTGGGCGGGAAGGGGGAAAACCGGGACTCATTGATTCCCTGAACACAGGGACGTTGATTCTCAATAATGTGGATGAATTGCCCCAGGATTTAATGCCTCAACTGGCAACTCTATTAGAAACTGGAACGTATCAACCTGTCCGCCGTTCCCTAGAACAATCGACGCAGGTGAAACAGTGCAGCGCCCGGATTATTATGATTACCGAAACGGCGCTCCCCACCATTAACCCTCTGGTTGGGCAAGTGATTAAAGTTCCGCCACTACGGGTGAGAAAAACGGATATTAGCGACCAGATGAACTATTACATTAGTCTCTTATGTCGCGCTAAAGGAATTAATAAACCCAAAATTACACCCGAAGCCCTACGTCAGTTACAAGCCTATGATTTTCCCGGTAATCTCAGGGAATTAAAAAACTTAGTGGAACGGGCGCTGGTTCAATCGGACTCTGGCAAAGAACTCACGGAAGAACTGTTGTGGCCCTCCCAGAGTAAGAAAAAACAATTCCGCTTTAATCTCTTAAATGCCTATCCCCAACTGCGGCGATTTTTACGAAGTGATTGGTGGCCCGATCGCATTAACTATGGATTTACCTTAAGCTTGTTTGCCCTAGTCGTAATCATGGGCTTCATCGGTCCGCAAACCCGTGAGGAAAACTTCACCTTAAATCTCTTTTGGGCATGGTGGTGGCCCCTCATCTTGATTGGCTTTCCCTTTGTGGGACGCCTTTGGTGTGCCGTGTGTCCGTTTATGATTTATGGGGAAGTGACCCAAAAATTATCCCTGTGGCTATTTCCGCGTCAGTTAAAACCGTGGTCGCGACAATTAGCGGAAACCTGGGGCGGTTGGTTTTTGTTTGGCTTATTTGCCCTAATTTTCTTATGGGAAGAACTCTGGGATTTAGAAAATACGGCGTATCTTTCCGCTTGTTTACTCTTATTAATTACGGCGGGAGCGATGATTTTCTCGGCGATTTTCGAGCGTCGCTTTTGGTGTCGCTATTTGTGTCCCATTGGTGGGATGAATGGTTTATTTGCCAAGTTGTCGATGACGGAGTTACGGGCGCAGCAGGGAACCTGTTCAGCCGAATGTACCACCTATCAATGTTATAAGGGTGGACCCCAGAAAGGGGAAGGAATGGAAACCAATGGCTGTCCATTATATTCCCATCCCGCCCAGTTACAAGATAATCGGGATTGTGTTTTATGCATGACGTGTTTAAAAGCCTGTCCACACCGTTCTGTGGAGGTAAATTTGCGCCCGCCAGGGATTGAGTTGTGGACAACTCATATTCCTCGTAGTTATGAGGTGGCGTTATTGTTGTTGTTGTTAGGCGGTGTGTTTTTGCATCGCTTACCGGAGTTAAATCAGCAACTGAATTTACACCTAGATTTGAGTCAATTTGGCACACACGCTTGGTTTTCGTTGGCGGTTTTGAGTCTCCCGGCGTTGATTCCTTTAATTGCTTATGGTGGAATTCAATTAACTTACCGACTGATTCAGACGCTCAATTTAACGATACCTAATCCCAAGCCGCGATCGCTGATTGAATTGGCGTATGGATATTTACCGTTGGTATTGGCGGCGAATCTGGCGCACCATTTACGGTTGGGGTTGACGGAAGCAGGGCGGATTTTGCCTGTAACCTTTGCCACTTTTGGGTTAAGTGGTGAGGGATTACCCGTGTTTGTAGCGCATCCGGCGGTGATTGCGTTTTTACAGGGAGTGACATTGATTTCTGGTGTGCTGCTGAGTATGGTTCTGACGCAGAAAATTGCCAGCCAGCCCGTGCGATCGCTCCTGATGCAACATTTAGGGATAGTCGCTTTGGGGATAAGCCTTTGGGCGATTATTGTTCGTTAGTCATTCGTCATTCGTCATTCGTCAAGCACCCCTGAACCTGTAGAGACGCGCCATGGCGCGTCTCTACAATTTTGAAGATAAATTTTTACCATAAATAAATTCATTTGTCAAAACAATAGCAATAGGTTTTTGGGAATAAACCTTAAGTAGGGTAACTAGCGAAACCTCTATCTCTCTGGTTTTCCTGGGGGATTGGGAAGAAATTCTCTAGTTAATCTTTATTCTCAGAATCGCCATGAAGCACAGTGACTGGTTGCGCCTAACCAAAGAAGGTGAACGTCTTTGTTCAGTTCTCAGACAGCAGGGATACCACTGTCACAAACAATCTCGCCGTCTGGCTTGGAATGTCACTAAAGCAGAAGAGTCTCATACATTAACCTATTTACCTGCACCTGTAGCAGGTTGGACAGTTCTACCCAATCAGGAAACTCCCGCCCGAAAACAACTGATGTTATTGGTGCGTAATGCGCTCAAACAGGAACAGTTAGAAACGCTCAACAGTAAGCTGGACATTGAACAACCCATAGACTTAACCCGTCCTTGGGTGATTATCCGTTTATTGAATGATGCGCGTCGCTATACAGTAGCCCGATTTTACAACCGTCAAGATGCTGAAGATCACCAACGGGTACTGCGTCGCTTTATGCGTGGGGCTGAATTTGAGGTAATTTTTGACCCTTACGAGGAGTGATGGTATTTGTCATTGGTCATTTGTCCTTGGTCATGGGTAGTGGGAGCATCTTGCTCCCTGGAATACTCGATGAAAACTCTACAGACTCCATGTAAAGAGTTAATCAAAAATAATTTTTTTTGCCAGTATTTGAGCAGTAAAATAGCAAATCTATGTCTCTTGGTCAAGAGTCTTAGAGAAAAAAGCGAATCTAATAAAATGAACAATTTAAGCATTCAGCCCTAACTCAAGACCCGGGATAGAACTGTTTAGGAATCGGTGAAATTACGCGAGGACAGCTCATCGGGTGATCGTCGCTATAGTTGAGCCCATCAGACAACGGGGTAATTCCAGTACCGCGATCGGGGGGCAAGTTCTGGTTACCAAAACGTCTCTTCATCAAATCTTTATCAAATTTGGGGAACTCTTTATGTCAACTTTATAAATATTCCTTAAAGTCTAGCGATTCGGAATCTTTACAAAAATTTCATAAAGTAGCTAAGGCATCTTTACAGAAGCTTTACCCAACTGTTCCTGAATCAAAATATGATGAGAACAAATGCTAAATGGGTAAACCACTTCCACCGTTCACGCAGCTACACTCGGAAAATAATGAACAAGACTTTAACGAAAATCGCAGTTACCGGTGCCAGTACAGTTTTAGGAGCTACCGCAGCCCTCAGCTTATCGATGCCTGCTCAAGCTGCCACTTTGAAAGGTGAAGCTCAAGGTTGTAATGTATTCGTCTTTGGAAACATGACAGCTTCTTCGGATGCCGAAGGTAGAGTTTGCGTTAGTGGTAATGCTATTCTAGACCTTTCGGTCGGAACCAAGCTATCTCCTGGTTCAGGTGACGTCTTAGTTGTTGGTGGAGATCTAACGTATGCTAGCGGTAATCAGATATCCGGCGGTGATGCTATTGTAGGTGGTACAGCGAATCTTAGCCCCGGATTGAATATTAAAGATGGTGAGTTAAAACTAGAAGAGCCATCCATTGACTTTGATGCCGCCGAGCAATTCTACAAGAACTATTCAGCTCAATTGGGAGGTTTAAATGCCAACGGTGAAACTAACGTAGCATATAACAATATTACTCTGGGCGGTGTAGGTTCCGGGCGGAACGTATTCAATTTGGATGCATCTGACTTATCGAATGCTAGTAGTCTGAATATTACTAATGTCAATGCGGATTCAACGATCTTAGTTAATGTTATTGGCGATAGTATTAGTGCAAAGAATTTTCAAATAATGTTCGATGGAACTGCTGATAAATCATTCGCCAGTAATGTCCTATGGAATTTGCCAGACGCAACATATCTAACATCTGAGGGTTTTTCTTGGATAGGCAGCGTATTAGCTCCGATGGCTCACTATGATTTTAACAATGGTCATATTGATGGACAATTGATCACTCAATCCGTGAGCGGAAGTGGGGAATACCACAATATTGGATTTGACGGAGATTTGCCTGAACCAGAATCGGTTCCCGAACCGCTAACGATTCTGGGTTCCGGTATGGCATTAGGATTCGGTGCATTCTTCAAGCGCCAACAGTCTAAAAAACAGAAGAATGCTAACTAATAATCTGAATTGTTGATTGATGGTTCTTGTTATCAGGGTGTGTCAGGGTAGGTTACTCCAGAAGAGATCCCCCCTAGCCCCCCTTAAAAAGGGGGGAACCATCAAATACAGCGTTTTTGGTCGTTCGTGATGTACACAGATCCCCGACTTCTTCAAGAAATCGGGGATGTTAATTCGTGTAATCAAAGTCCCCCTTTTGAAGGGGGATTTAGGGGGATCTAAACCTGGCTACCCAGAAACTTAGATATCCAGATCGGTCAAATCCAGTCGAGAACCGTAAGTTTCAATGAACTCCCGGCGGGGAGCAACCCGATCGCCCATGAGAACGGTAAAGATGCGATCGGCTTCAGCCGCATCTTCGATCTCCACCCGCTTCATCGTCCGCGTTTCCGGATTCATGGTGGTATCCCAGAGTTGTACTGGCATCATTTCACCCAACCCTTTAAACCGTTGGATCGTGTAATTGGCGTTAGCGGGGAACTCATTTTGAACCAGGTTCGTGAGTTCGCGATCGCTATAACAGTAGTAATGATTCCGTCCGCGTTCTACTTTATACAATGGCGGACAGGCAATATGGATATATCCCTGATCCACTAATGCCCGTTGATAGCGGTAGAAAAAGGTCAGCAATAGGGTGCGGATATGGGCGCCATCGACATCCGCGTCCGTCATAATTACGATGCGGTGGTAACGCAGATTCGAGGGGTCAAATTCCTCTCCTTTGATACCCAAACCCAGGGCGGTAATCAGGGATTGAATTTCTGTGTTCTTGTAAATTTTGGCATCATCGGTTTTCTCAATATTGAGAATTTTACCCCGCAGCGGTAAAATCGCTTGAAATTGGCGATCGCGTCCTTGTTTGGCACTATTGTGAACAAAAACGCCACTGGCTAGGGCAAAGTTATGGGTATGGGGAACTTCAATATCGTAAACATCCACCCGTTTTTCTAGGCGTTCGATAGCAACAACCCGATGATTGTCTTTCCGGGATGGGGACTCCTCACGCACCAACAGAGCCACTGATGATTCTTTAGTATCTTGCCCAGAGTGAGGAGGGCGCAAGGATGGTGTCCCTACAGCCCCGACTGTTGGATATACCGCATTGGCTTGGACATCACGAGAAAACGCCACTTCAGATAAGCGGGTGTTGAACCCAGCCGCATCAATCTCTGCTAACCTCTGCCCTCGGCTTCGTTCTGATAGCTTGGCATTCAGGGACATCAGGAAATCCTCTGGCGTTAATAAGGCGGCGGCTTTATAGCTACCATCTCGTACCATAAAGGGATGATCGGGTGTACAAATCAGCGTTTCTCCATTATCCAGTGTCACCTGAATCACTTGGGCATTCGCCTTTGTGATCCGAGGGTTGATAATCCGTTCTAACCCAATTTTTCCATCATGGCGAATCGTGTAGCAAAAATGCTCTTTCCCCATCGCCTGTTCCGCCACAATTTCTTTGAAGCTGAGAGAACGCCCATCGGCTAACGCCACTAGCGTATCGCCATCAAAACAGCCCCCTGCACTATCCCCCTCAACGATGAAGATTTCCGATTCAGCCGGATCTCTGGAACTACAATCGGCTAACTTACCCGGTAGGGGAGACGACTCTAATACAGACTTCCGCCGTACCAACTCCCGCGCCCGACGTGCGGCTTCGGCGGCTTTAAAGGCTTGGATGGCTTTCTCTAAAACAGAATCAGCGACTTGAGGACGAAATTCCAGGTACTCTGTCAATACTTCACCCACCAAGGAATCCACGATACCTCGGACTTCGGTATTCCCCAGTTTGGTTTTAGTTTGTCCTTCAAATTCTGGCTCAGGGACTTTGACGGAAATGACGCCAGTTAATCCTTCGCGAACATTCTCGCCGCCCAGGTTAGACTCACTCTCTTTTAGTTTATTCCGCTTGCGTGCGATCGCGTTTAATGTCCGAGTCAGAACTGTCTTTAATCCCTCTAAGTGCGTTCCACCGTCAATTGTGCGGATATTATTAGCAAATCCTAGCAGGTTATCGCTGTAAGCATCCACGCACCATTGCAGCGCCACTTCCACTTGCACATTATTCCGTTCACCCTGAACATAAATAATTTCTTGGTGCAGGGGTTCCTTCTGCCGATTCATGTATCCCACATATTCCTGGATACCCCCCTCATAGTGGTAGCTGTCTTGGTGTTCAGGAGAGATGCGGTGATCCGTAAACGTAATCCTCACGCCGCCATTCAGATAGGCAAGTTCTCGCAGTCGCCCTGCTACCGTACTGTAGTCAAACTCGATCCCATTGGTAAAGATTTGGGTATCGGGTTTGAACGTCACCGAGGTTCCCGTGCGGTTTTCTTTACTGGGTTTAACCGCCAACTCACCCATGGCAATCCCGCGTTCATAGCGCTGGGTATGAACCTTTTTCTCTCGCCAAACCGTAACATCCACCCATTCTGACAGGGCGTTGACGACAGAAACCCCAACCCCGTGCAATCCGCCGGACACTTTATACCCGCCGCCGCCAAACTTACCGCCCGCGTGCAGCACCGTCATTACGGTTTCCAAGGCTGATTTACCGGTCTTAGAATGAGTATCAGTGGGAATACCCCGTCCATCGTCAGTCACGCTAACGGAACCATCGCTGTTGAAGTCAACTTCGATATGAGTACAATAGCCAGCCAGCGCCTCATCGATCGAATTGTCTACAACCTCGTAAACTAGATGATGGAGTCCCCGTGGTCCGGTAGTTCCGATGTACATTCCCGGACGTCTGCGTACCGCTTCGAGACCTTCTAAGACTTGAATCTGATCGGCACTGTAGCTACTTGTCATATCAGGGATTCTCCAGTATAACGCTTTGAGCGGTTTATATGCTTTAAAATGACAAAACACTCGAAAATTTTAACACAAAAGGGTTACAGGCGGCTACAGAGTAGTCTGAAGAGATATTTATAGAGGGGATAGACCTTGCTTGGGATTGGGCAGGGGAGCGGAGGAGCGGAGGGGTAGAGAGGCAGAGGGGGGAGATAGGGGAGAGAAGAATTGTTTCAATGAACCATGAACAATCAACAATGAACAATCAACAATGAACTATAACAAGCATCCCCAACTGATTGTGATATGTGGGGCGACGGCGACAGGGAAGTCGGGGCTAGCGTTAGAATTAGCGCAGCGATTAAATACCGTAATCTTAAGCGCGGATTCCCGTCAAGTTTACCGAGAGTTTGATATTGGCACAGCTAAACCTTCAGTCGCCGAACGACAGTTAGTCCCCCATTACTTGATTGATATTTGCGCTCCCACCGAAACATTAACCGTAGCCGACTATCAGGAACAAGCCCAGGAATTGATTACATCTCTCCATTCGCCCCTATTACTGGTGGGGGGTACGGGCTTGTATATTAAAGCCATAGTCCGGGGATTAAAGATTCCCAGAGTCGCCCCCAATGAAAACTTGCGATCGCAGCTTTCTGGTTTGGGTCAAACTCAATGCTATAGCTTTTTACAACAAGTCGATCCCATTGCGGCTGAGAAAATTCATCCCCATGATCAAGTGAGAACATTACGGGCATTAGAAGTATTTTACATCACCGGACGCCCCATATCCGAGCAGCAAGGGAAAAATCCGCCGAATTATCCCATTCTTCAAATTGGTTTGCAATGTCAAGACGCTGACGCCCTCACCCGCCGTATTACCCAGCGCACCGAAATGATGGTGACAGCCGGATTAATAGAAGAGGTGAAAACATTGGTGGATAAATATAGCTGGGATTTGCCGCTTTTAGATACCTTAGGGTATCGGGAAATGAAACACTATTTAGCGGGTGATATATCTTTATCTGAGGCAAAAGCGTTAACAGTTGTGCATACGCGACAATTTGCCAAGCGTCAGCGAACTTGGTTTCGGGCGTATCCAGACATTCAATGGTTTGATGCAGATCGTCCAGATTTAGTCGATCAAGTTTGGCAACGTGTACAGGAATTTCGAGACAATATATCAATGAACTTAAGCTAGGTTTGTAGTTGCGCTTTAGCGCCATCAGCGCTTGCATCACTTATTACTAGCGTAGTACAGCTAAAATAGTGCAATAAGTTGTAGATTGGGTTGACGACAGGAAACCAAACAGAATATGGGACCCGCATCGCTTACTACAAATCGAATCTAATCTATCAAATTAAGTGGAATAGCACTGAAATAAGCATTTGGGGAGCGCCAAAACCCTTTATCTATTGTAGGGTGGGCATTGCCCACCAGCCTTAAGTCAGTGACATTCAACTTAGTTCAACGTCGCGCTTTCTTTAACTCTTGCAGCAATGATTCGGCTTTCTTGACACCATCGCGATTGTCCTGACGCCGGAAGAGATCACGCGCTTTTTCCACAGCCGTAATCGCTTCTGCTATGCGCTCTCGTCCTTTTAAGGCTAATCCTAAATTATAGTGGGCTTGGGCATCTTGGGGGGCAATTTCAATTAAGCGTCGATAGGCGACAATAGCTTCTAAGTAATTTTCCTCGGTGAGTAAAATATCACCAATAGCGGCTTGAGCTTCAACTAAGTCTGATTGAACCGCCACGGCTCTTTGAAAGGCTTTCAATGCACCGACAAAATCTTCTTGAGCTTGGAGGATTTTGCCAATTTGCAGATAAACTTGACTATTATTCGGTTCTAGTTTTGCCGCTCGGTCAAAAACCTTCAGTGCGGTGTCGATATCACCCTGAGTTAACCAAGCCATGCCCAATGTAAGCTGAATATTACTATCCAGAGGCGCTAAGGATTCAGCTTGTTGGAGTGCTTTAATCGCCTCTTGGGGACGCCCCTGCTGGAGAAAAACGGTACCGAGTAACTGGTGTGCCTGAGCATTCTTGGGTTGAAGACTGATGACTTGGCGGTAAACTTGGATGGCTCCGTCATAGTCCTTTTGACGCAGGAGGACAACGCCTAATCCCCAATAGGAGTTAATATGGTTGCGTTCAAGTCTTAGGGCTTGACGATAAGCCTCTGCTGCTGCTGCATTCTCTTCGGCATTGGCTAAACTGTAACCGAGAGCATACTGAAATTCTGCATTATTCGGCTCCAGGGCAATTGCCTGTTGATACGCCCTAGCCGCTTCTCGGAAGTTCCCCTGACGCGCCTGGAGATAACCGATTCCGGAGAAAATCTTGGCATTATCTCGATCTAGATTAGCGGCTTGTTGATAGGTTGCGATCGCCTGAGGATAATTTCCCGCATCCACTAAGTCTCGCGCTTGACGGAGTAACTCACGCAGCCGCTGTTGTTCCGGCTGTAGCTGGCTAACGAGCTGGGGTTGACTGGCGTGAGCCACAGGGGTTAGGGTTATCGTCAGTCCGGTGATGAATAGGCTACTCACCAGAAATAGAGTCGGCTTGGACACAGCTAATCTTCTCGTCGCGATTGAGTGTAATGTGTTTGGTTTACGCCAACCAGAGCTAGACATCAGGACATCCTCAAGAGGCATAGGTAAGGGTTCAGTGCCAGTTTTCCAGCAGAAATTTTGACCAAAGAGGATTGTAACAGAGAAAACCCATAACTTTAACCCAATTAAGTACGTGCATAGCGTCCAATCAGTTCTGAAGAAGCCAGAATATGACCACGCCACGTCGGGAGCAGACGGCGAAAATAGGCGAACGGCTGTGTCGGTGTGGAGGAGTTAGAGACGTTTGCCATATCAGTCATCGTGATTTTCTGGGAGCAAGACACAATAGAAGATGATGGAAAAAATCTTCCCATGGTAGGTAACAATATGAGTACAACAACCGTCAATCCGTTTTTAGCAGGAAACTTTGCCCCAGTACAGAATGAAATCACAGCGGATGAACTAACCGTGATTGGTGAACTTCCTCAGGACTTATCAGGGATGTTTGTCCGCAATGGTCCAAATCCTCAGTTTCCCTCTAGTGCGAACTATCACTGGTTTGGCGGCGATGGGATGTTACATGGGGTGCAGATTAGTAATGGTAAAGCCTCTTACCGCGATCGCTATGTCCGGACTCCCAGGTTTGAAAAAGAGCGAGAAACAGGTCAGGCTCTTGAGGGGTTAACCGCATCAGTTCAGAATCAGGAGTCCTCACCCTCGTTGACAAATAGAGCCAATACCTCGGTTATCTGGCATTCGGATCATTTTCTGGCGCTGTACGAAGGGGGAGAACCCTATGGGATTAAGCTTCCGGAATTAGAGACGATTGGGGCTTATACCTTCGAGGATAAGTTAGCCTCTGCCTTCACAGCACATCCCAAGATTGATCCAGTCACAGGCGAAATGATGTTTTTTGGCTACTCTCCCCAGCCACCCTTCTTAACCTATAGCATTGTTTCGCGATCGGGTGAATTGGTGCGTACTGTGCCAATTGACTTGCCTGAACCTGTAATGATGCATGATTTTGCCATTACCCAAGATTACACCCTGTTTATGGATCTGCCGATGGTGTTTAATCCCCAGGGAGAGGCTATGCTTCAGTTTAAATCTGAACGTCCCAGTCGGTTCGGTATTGTTCCCCGTCATGGTGATAATAGCAGTATCCGTTGGTTTGAGAGTCCGTCCTGCTATGCCTTTCATATTCTGAATGCTTATCAGGAAGGGGATGAGGTGGTACTGATTGCTTGTCGGATGAGTTCATGCACTGTGTTAACCGCTTTGGAGGAAACAGGGGGTGATCCGGATTCAAATAAGCCTCGGTTGTATCAGTGGCGGTTTAACCTTCGCACAGGTAATGTGCAGGAAAAGCCATTGGATGAGCGCATCTCGGATTTCCCCCGCATCAATGAACAGCTAATCGGACGCAAAATGCGCTATGGTTACACGGCGAAGATGGCAGATAATCCGATGCCGTTGTTTGAGGGTGTGATTAAATATGATTTTGACAATGGCACATCCCAAGTTCACCACTATGGGGCGGGACGTTATGGCGGTGAGGCGGTATTTGCGCCGCGTCCGAATGGAACGGCTGAAGATGATGGCTGGCTAATCACGTTTGTCCATGATCATAATTCAGACACCTCTGAACTGGTGGTGTTGAATGCCCAAGACTTGACGGCTGAACCTGTGGCGCGGGTTTTGATGCCTCAACGTGTTCCTTATGGGTTTCATGGGACTTGGGTGAGTCAAGAACAGTTAATTCATTCCATTTAAGCTTAGGTAAGGGCGGGTTTTGTTGAAATGTTATCGGTAAGCCCATCTTTATTAAGGGCTAAATCCGCCCCTACAGGGTGAATGTCTTGAGAGTTATGTGCTTTCAACAATTCAGCGCCTAGATACAGCAGTTTCCGCTCTTATGGGATACGTTTGATCCCCCTAAATTCCCCATGAAACAAAAAGCGAAGCATCCGCTGGCTTCCCCCTTAAAAAGGGGGACGGGAGGGGGATCAAATAGGGGGACGGAAGGGGGATCTGAAGGGGGACTTTAATGGTAGCAGGGTGTGTTAATACAGCCGTTACCGCTGGAAGGCAAGTGATAAGCTGTCCATATTGCTAAAGTGTAGAGATGTACTAGGGCGCACTGGATTATAGCCGGACAGATACTATAACTCTAGGATGAGGTAGAACAGAAGTACAAGCTTTATACTATGCTCAATAGTTTTACTAAGCTAAAGAGATAGGTATGGATTTGCAAAACCTTCAAGAAAAAGGAAAAAATGTAGTGAATCAAGTCACTCATACGCTGGAAGAAAAAGGACAACAGGTTAAAGAACAGGTAGTTAATGCTACTCAAGATAAAGCATCAGAGCTGTCTGAGGAGGCGATAACGACGGCTGTTGATCGCGCTGTAAATGTGATGCAAATTGCTAGCAAACGAGTTATTGAAAAAGAGATTCCCACGGAAAATGTATCCTTAGAAGTTAGTGTGAATGTGGCAGGGTTAGGTGAACTGAAAATGAAAGCAGATGTGCCTAAAGCGGGAGAATTCCAAAAGCTTGATGTGGATGTTGCGGAAACAGAATAAGCACGGGTTAAACCAGCAGAGGCTTCGCTTTTTGTGATGCGGGGGGAGATATAGCAGTAGACACATCGATTAGGACTTTCGGCACCATTGTAGAGACGCGCCATGGCGCGTCTCTACATAAATGATGTGTCCTAACCGCTATGGCGGTTGCTATATTAAAGCAGATTTGGTGGTTGATGAAGTACAGTCTATTCCAGCAAGATACCCGACTTCTTGAAGAAGTCGGGTATCTGTGTACCTCACTTACTACCAAAAGCGCTGTAAGCTCCCCTTTTTTAGCTATGCATTAGTCACACAAAGCCGATAGTCGGAAATGGTGCTAAATTGTTAGTTCAATGATCACACCCCAAACCAGGTACGCCATAGCAATGGTTAACAAGCCGAGAATCGTATATTTAAGTTTATTGGACTTGCTCAAAGTCGTCAGACTAAACTTATTCATCGCCAGTTGGTAGGGGTTGAGGTATTACTGTTAATTCTAGGGTTTTACCATTTCGTTGCACTTCTAAGGGCAAGGGATTATCGACGCCATTTGCCTCAACTAACTGCTGAACGCTTTCTGCCTCAGTTACAGATTGATTGTCAATTTCTTGGATAACATCACCCGCTTTTAATCCCGCCTCATCAGCCGGAGAATTCGGCATAACTCGGACAATCAGGATTCCTTCGCCTGCCTGAATTTGCATCGTATTGTTGGGATTATTATTGATTTTTTGTTTGATTTCTGGTGTCAGTGCTACCATTTGAATGCCGAGGTAAGGATGCTCAACTTTTCCTTTAGTAATTAGTTGTTGGGCAATTTGCTTGGCGATGTCAATGGGTATGGCAAAACCGAGTCCTTGCGCTCCCTGGATAATGGCAGTATTAACGCCAATTACTTCACCTCGCGCATTTAGTAAAGGTCCGCCAGAGTTACCGGGGTTTATTGCGGCGTCGGTTTGAATGAAGCCAATTCGTTTATCGGGAACACCAACTTCGCTACTGGAACGATCAATTCCACTAATTACGCCGACGGTTACTGTTTCTTGTAACCCTAAAGGATTTCCGATCGCGATCGCCCATTGTCCGGTTTGTAACCCTTGGGAATTGCCCAGTTCCACGGTTGGCAAGTCGTCGGCGGATACTTTGACTACGGCAATATCAGTCACGGGATCTTCGCCTAACACTTCACCTTCAAATGTGCGACCATCGGGAAAGGATACCCTCACCGTGTCGGCTTTATTAACAACGTGAGCATTGGTAATAATTTCTCCATTATCACTAATCACAAAACCGGAACCAATACCGCGCACGGTGCGTTCTTGAGGCTGGGGAACCGCGCCACCAAAAAAACGCCGGAAGAAGGGGTCATTAAAGGCATCGGGAATCTGGGTTTCTACGGTTTTTTCTGTATTAATTCGCACCACGGCGGATTCAACTTTGTTCACCACATCAACGACAAAGTTGGTATCTTCAGGGGTTGGCTCTAGGGCGCGATCGCGGATATCATTGGCATCTTCAACAACTTGAGCTGTAGTTTGTTGCTCAGAAGAGACTGTGGATGGGTTAGAGCAGCCTGTTACACCCAAAATGGTAATCCCTGTGCCAATCAGGGATAGCACTCTGTAAAGAGCGGCTGTTTGCTTTTCCGGTTGCTTTTGGCTCAAACGATTGGGATGGCGATCGCAGGATTTTGATTTCATGCTGCTTTATTCTGCTTATGGTGCTACCAAAAACGTAACGGTTGTAGGAATTAACGTATCTAAACCCGCCCCCTCTCCACCCCAATCGTGCCAAACAATTATGCCTAATCAGGACATTTTACCAACATCATAAATCTGTTATCTGGGATAGCAAGCACCATTGTAGAGACGCGCCATGGCGCGTCTCTACATAAATGATGTGTCCTGTACCTCGTCACTACTGATCTGGATCGATACCGTTGGAAAGTAACAATTCTTTAAGACGCTGCGATCGCTGTTGTTCGGTTTCAGCACGCTGTCGTTCGGTTTCAGCGCGTTGTCGTTCGGTTTCAGCACGTTGTCGTTCAGATTCAGCACGTTGTCGCTCAGATTCAGCACGTTGTCGCTCAGTTTCAAGTTCTCCTTGAGCAACAGCCTCCCGTTCAGTTGGGGTTAAAATCCAATTACCTTCAGCATCATACCAACGTAGCCATAGACGATTAATTCCTTCGTATTCTCCTGACCACAACCCCAAACCTAATTCTAATGGGGGAATCCAAATCCTCGGTTCCGTTAACTCCAACTCTTGGTAAAAACCCCCTGTAAGGGCAAAACCTCTTAAGCGATCGCGATAGCGGTCAAATACAATATAATAAGGAACGCCGATAATCTGCTCATATACTTCCCATTTCGTCGGCGGTTCGCTACTCAGGCGTGTGGTTCTACCCAAGTCTTCTTTTTCTGTTCCCGGTGACAAGAATTCCACTATCACCGTTGGACGTACCAATTCTTGCCACATCACATAACTTAATCGTAAATCCTGATTATCATAAAGTTTTGGCACTCCGACCACCCCAAACCAATCGGGTCGTTTATACCAAGAATAGTGACGCACATCGTAGTAGAGGTTCATATCTCCAGCACTAAATACCTCATCGGGTGGATAGTTACTAGGACAAAAGGTGAGACTGAGTAAAGGGGGTTGGCGGTAGTGGAATTCGTCAGGCAAACCAGGTTCCTCCGGATTTTCGCTAGGTAAATCATACATCGTGGGCAGGGTTTCTCTGGGAGAACGTGGTGGTTCACTTTGCTCGACTGGGTATTTGAATGGTTTGATTGGCATGACGTATTGCCTCAAGACTTTACAATCTATGATAATTCGGTCAGTCTAGTACAAGCAGACAGAATGCTCTAGAGTTTCTGTTAGCGTAACATTTATTCTTTCCTTTGAATAATAGCTAGTTTTGTTGAGTAGTTATCAGTAGCAAACTTACCTGAATGGCTAAACCCGACCCGAAAATTTATGGATTACCTGGCATAGGTAACCAATGTAGCGGATGTTCATCAAATTATACATAACAATGGATAAATGATTAATGACTAATGACTGATGGATATCCAACTCATACTAATTACCCTATTTGCTGCTACTCTCACCAAATTGGTCATTGGTCATTGGTCATTTGTCCTTCGTCATATTTGCGAAGCGAGTATGACCAATGACGATCCTCGCCATTAACTTTAATTGTTACCATCTACTTAGCGTTTTTATATCGACGCAATCCTTTATCCAATTCCATTGCCCAAATCACAATCGTACTCATGGCGAGACTGATGCCTAAATCATACAATGACAACCCTGTCGTATTAAAAATATCCTGTAAGAAGGGGACATATACCACCGCCAGTTGTAATAAAAAGGTTAAAACAACCGCACCTAATAAGGGCTTATTTGAAAGCAAATTTAAACGGAATATAGATTCTCGCTCCGATCTCATGCTTTGCGCTAAACCGATGCGGGAGAATGCCAATATACTAAATACCATCGTTTGCCAAGCCGCTTGACCCGTAAACCAATAGTGATAATCAACGACTAATAAAACAAGTCCTAGGAGTAACCCAATCCAAACAATATCCCGACCCACTCCCCGACTAAAGACACTCTCTTGGGGATTATGAGGTGGACGGGACATGATATTCGGCTCCGCAGGTTCTACGCCTAATGCCAAGGCTAACAATCCATCAGCTAGTAAATTAATCCAGAGAATTTGTAAGGGAAGCAGCGGTAAAGGCATCCCTAAGAATGGCGCTAAGATAATCACCCATAGTTCACCACAATTCCCGGTTAATGTATACTTAATAAACTTGCGGACATTATCGTAAATGACTCGTCCTTCTTGAGTCGCTGCTACAATCGTGGCAAAGTTATCATCCAACAGCACCATATCTGCCGCTTCTTTCGCCACATCTGTACCCGTCAACCCCATGGCTACACCAATCTCAGCTTTTTTTAAGGCGGGTGCATCGTTGACACCATCCCCTGTCATGGCCACAACATGTCCCCGGTTTTGCAGCGCTTGGACAATTTCTAGTTTGTTCTGGGGCGAAACTCTGGCATAAACAGACACCTGATCAACTTTTTCGGTTAACTCTGAGGCGGATAGTTTTGCCATATCCTGACCCGTTAACAGTAAACCATTGTTAGAAATACCCACGTCCGAGGCAATATGGCGAGCAGTTAAGGGGTGATCGCCAGTAATCATAATCGGGCGAATTCCCGCTTTTTGACAGGTTAGAACCGCCTGTTTGACTTCCGGGCGCGGCGGATCAATCATGCCAATCATGCCGATGAAAATCAGGTCTTTTTCGAGAATATCCTCGTCTCGTTCTAGGGGAAGTGTGGCGAGGAGGTGAGAGTCTACAGGACGAACGGCGATACCGATGACACGGATTCCATTTTCAGCGAGTTGGTTGTTGGCATGAGAAAGTTTTTCATACCAACTATCGTTTAAGGGGGTAATCTGATCATTGAGCCAAATCTGGCTACAAATCTCTAAGAGACTATCAACGGCACCTTTGGTAAAAGCAATATAGGGCGTATGATTAAACAGTAATTCCCAAGGCTTGAGCCAACTTAGCTCATCGGGAAGTTTGTCCGTGGTGGTAGGGAGTTCGTGAACCGTAGTCATCCGCTTTCGTTCCGCGTCAAAGGGAACCTCGGTGATTCGCTCAAAGACATGTTCTATATCCGTTTTCCATAAACCAAAACGGGTGGCGGCGACAATCAGAGCGGTTTCTGTGGGATCTCCGAGAACCTGAATGGGGTTGGATTGCTCCAGATGAAACTCTGCGATCGCATCATTACACAAAGTAGCAGCCGTGAGTAGTAAGGCGGTTGTAGGTTCCTTTTTTAACCGTTGCGACTGTTCATCCTTTTCCGAGGGCATCATGAACATCTCAGGTTCTGGCATGGTTAACTCAATTTGATGCCCAATCATGTCTAGACGAGTAACCGTCATCCGATTTTGCGTGAGAGTACCCGTTTTGTCTGAACAAATCGTGGTGACTGAACCCAAGGTTTCTACAGCGGGTAATTTACGAATCAGGGCTTTCTGTTTCAGCATCCGTTGAGCGCCCAAGGCTAAGGCGATGGTGACAACGGCGGGTAATCCTTCGGGAATCGCGGCTACTGCTAAACTGACTGCCATCAGGAACATTAAGCGAACTGATTCCCCTTGGAGTAGCCCCAACCCAAAGATAACCAGGACTAGAATTAAAATCGCGATCGCTAATACCCATCCCAGTTGATCTAACCGTTGCTGGAGGGGGGTAGCATCCCGTTCTATCCCCTGAATCGCTTTGGCAATCTGACCCAGTTCCGTCTTCATGCCTGTTTCGGTGACGACGGCTAATGCCCGCCCATAACTAATCACTGTACCCATGTACGCCATATTCTGCCGTTCTGCCAAAGGCAGATTCGCCGTGGCAATCCGTTGGGCAAATTTATCAATGGGTTCAGATTCCCCGGTGAGGGAGGCTTCTGAGGTGCGGAGGTTGCTACTTTCGAGCAACCGACAGTCAGCCGGGACTAAGTTTCCAGATTCTAGGATAACGATGTCCCCTGGTACCAGTTCACGAGCAGACAGTTGTTCTAGGATGCCATCCCGACGCACTTTCACCGTCGGCACCGCCAGCTTTTTCAGCGCCGCGATCGCCCGTTCGGCTTGGTATTCTTGGCGAAAACCGAGGATGGCATTAAATACCACAATTGCAAAGATCGCGATCGCGTCCTTATATTCACCCAATACCGCCGAAACCACCGCCGCCACAATCAACACCACCACCACGGTGGCGGTAAACTGCTCCCAGAGAATTTTCCAGGGACTTTCCAGGGGGCGATCAGTTAACTCATTGAGTCCGTAGATGTCCTGACGTTGACGAGCCTCGTTCTCACTTAACCCGATGGCGGCATCGGTATTAAGCTGTTTGAGAACATCGACAAGATTAAGAGTATACCAGGTAGTCATTGGTCATTAGTCCTTTGTCCGTTTTCCTTTGTCATTAGTCCTTTGTCTTTTGTTCGGTTCAAAAATACCCAATGACCAATGACTAAAGATTTAATCCTCTAAATCTTCATTGCTTGCCACACTACCACCACTAACGGTTACCAAGTCAATTTGTTGACGGTAGTAATCCACACTCTTGACTTGAACTTCGACATGATCGCCCAATCGATACGCCGTGCGGTTTTTGCGACCGACTAAACAAGCATGACGAGAACGATATTCATACCAGTCATCTTTCAGGGAACTGACATGAACCAATCCTTCCACCAACAAATCTTCAATTTCGACAAAGAAGCCATAGGATTGCACACCTGTAATCAATCCACTGAAGACATGACCCGTGCGTTCTTTCATTTGCTCGGCTTTTTTCAAACCCTCTAAATCAATCTCCGCATCTTCGGTGAGTTTTTCCCGGTCATTGAGATGGGGAATCAAGGTGCTTAATTGACTTTCTAACTCCTGTTGAGTGTCAGGGGGTAAAACATTCCAGTTAATATTGCCATGGGCGCTACTGTGGTGGAGATTGACCCGATCTTTCGACCGAGTGGTACGGCGATCGCGTCCTTCGCTAAAGGTGTATTCTAAGACCCGTTGGACAAATAAATCTCCATAGCGCCATACGGGGGAGATAGCGTGGCAATAGCTGGTATCCAAAGCTAAACCAAAGTGCAATCCAGGCTTAGAACCATAGGCGATCGGTTTTAAGGTTCCCTCAAGTAAATGATTCAGAACTTTAGCCGCCGTTGATTTCGCCAAAAGTTGGGTCAAGCGCTGATAATCTTGGGACGTGACATCCTCCTCCAAGGATTGCTCGGCATCCAGTCCCAGATTGCTGGCTAACTTGAGTAAGTCTTCCAGTCGTTCTAAATCGGGAGTTGGATGAACACAATAAATCCCTGGCAAGGATAAGGCGTGCAAATGGGACGCTACAACTTGATTTGCCAGTATCATCAATTCTGCTAAGAGCGATCGCAAGGGCATCGAACCCGAAACCATGATCGCCCCTTGGCGTCCTTCATCTTTACTGTGGGGAATGGGTCGAGCAATGGCTTCTTTGGGCAGTGTTCCATTCAATTCAAACGCGCCCCGTTGCTGTCGCACGGCTCTGAGTGCTGGAGATAAGCTGAAGAAGAGTTCTTTGAGTTTGTCTACAATCGGTGCGAGTTCGGGTTCGCTCTCTTCATGTCCGCCCAACAACGCCTGTGCCTGTTCATAACTGAGTTGGTGATCCACTTGGATGACACTCTTGTGAATTTCAAATTCAACCAGTTGTCCAGAGTCCGTTAACGTCAGCAGTACTGACAGGGTTAAACGCTCTTCACCGGGTACTAGAGACACCTGAGATAAGAGTTTTTCCGGGAGCAGGGGGAGAACCGTATCTCCTAAATACACAGCCGTTCCTCGCTTTCGTGCCTCTCTATCCAGGGGTGAATCGAGGGGTATCCAATGGGCGACATCGGCGATATGGATACCTACCTGCCAATTTCCGGTCTTGGTTTTTTCCAAGGTCAAGGCATTTTCGACAATGGCGCTATCTGGGGAGCCGGACTCGTCTTCTATCGTCATCGTCAGTCGTTTCCGCAGATCCAGGCGATTTTTTAAGTCTGTTTTGCGGAGAGAATCGGGTAAGGCTTCAAGCGCTTGCAGTACGGAATCGGGGAACTGGCGGCGGAGGTCATGTTTACAACAGACAATATCTGTATCAGCGGCGTCTTCCGCATCACTTCCCAAAATGCGAGCCACTTTGCCTAGGGGTGGGTTTTGTCCCAGGGGATAGCGCAGAACTTGCACATGAACCAGATGCTCCACCGCCTCTTCTAGGGGGGCGCTATTGGGTCGTAAATTCAGTTCAAAGAGCAGGCGGTCATCAAGAGGGACAGCGTGATAACTGCCATCTTCAGCCTGTCTGACTCGTGCAAGTACCGAGGGATTAACTCGTTCGAGAATCAAGCGTACCTGTCCTTCTGGAGAACGGCGACGACTCCCTTCTTTGGTCACTTTCACCAAAACGCGATCGCCATTCCAAGCACTACTGAGATGATTCTTTTGAATGTAAATATCATCAGCGCCTTCAACATCTTGAATGGCAAAGCAAAATCCTTTACTGGAGCAGCGCAGTTTGGCTTCGACCACATCCTCTTCATAGACTCGTCGATATCGACCTCGTTCTTTTTCCAAAATGCCAACTTTCTCCAGCACATCCAGAGCAATCTGGAGTTTTTGCAGGCTTTCGGAGTCCTGACACCCCAGTTTCTTCTCTAAAACTTTGGGGGCGACTGATTTGTCATCGGTCAAATTGGAGAGTAATGTAGCGATTGAAAATTCCATCCAACAATCCTTTTTCTTTGATCCGGCGTTTACTTGAATTTGCCTAGTGGCAATACGCTCACGTGAAGGGCGCTCCCATTTAACTGGGGTAACGTTTGCCTTGCCAATGTTATGCCTCGGTACTTTCTCCAGCACACTGGCTTAACCCTGTACACCTGTTTAATGCTGAAGTTCTAGCAGCTTAGGGCTGGCACACACCCCAAGGTAGGAACTTTAACTCTTGGGCATAACGTAGACCATGTAGGTCTTAGGCTCGTCAGGTATGGGCTTTTTCAAGCCCACGGCTGTAAGCCGAGAGGTTCCTGACAGAATGGGATCTGTCAGAATCAAACCGTCTTTTGCTGACGCGATCGCGATCAAGCGGATAGTGTTTGAGCTATCCAGTTTCAGGTTGACGGACACCTATTAACCCACGACCTGTTACGGATAATTGCCGATCTTCGCTCGCTTAATCGCGTTGCGGCAAGGATGCGTAAACTACCCAACACCAACCCTTCCGGGTATAGTGTGGGCTTTTAGTAGCCCTGGTTCTATTGCACAGGACAATAGTTCCGAGCCTCCAGGCTGGTTTACTGCACAGCCCCATAACTCAATCATTTTTGCTCCATTAAAGTCCGCATCCCCTAGCCATCCACACACCAAGTTTGTGCATTTAAACTGCTTGTTAGTTCTCTGTCCAATATGCAAGCAACAATGACAGGTCTGGCTGGTATAGGCTGGCGGTATGGCGATCATCTCAATCCCTTCTTTTATTCCTTTGTACTCTAGGAATATCCTTAACTGATAGAATGCCCAGGAATTTGACCGTCTTCTTTCGCTCTTTGTCCTGGGTTTTTCATTTGTTCGTTCCCGGATTCCGGTTAAGTCTTCAATCGCCACCGCCGACTTTAATGCCTTTGCTTCTTCTATGATTGATTTACTGATATTGTGGTTTATCCATTTCTGAAATCTTCTCTCGCGCCCCGATAACCGTTTCAAGACAGTCCGGCATCTTCGCCTTGTTGTCCTTGTGCCTTGGGTTGCTTTCTTTTGTAGAGAAGCTCTCACTCTAGTGTATTTATATCGGGTCTTGTTTAGTTGCTTTCCCTCCCATCCTTTATCTGTACTGGTTTTCGCTATCTCCCTGCGTCCCAAGTCTACCCCAATCACAATGTTTGATTTAATCGGTTTGGGCGGCTCACTTTTGAGTTGTATATGCACATACCAATACCCGTCCCGATGCAGGCAAACTTGGGCGCTGGTTGGTTTTTTTCCTGTCAATTTGTTCCGATGGTAGTTACTGGCACGAAGCAGACACCTTACCCGCTTCCCAATCGTGCTTAGGCTTACTGTCCAGTCTTTCTCGAAAAACTGAAATGTTCTGGCATCACAGTCAAAACTTGTCGGCTTAAAAGCGTTCACTTTTTTGCCTTTGTGTTTGGCTGTTAAGCGATTGGCGGCTACCCGGGCACAAGCTCTCACTACATGGTTTGATGTCAGCCCCCATTGGGCTTTGATGTCGTGGTAACAAACTGCCTGGATTGAATTTCGATTCGTTAGCTTTGGGTTAACTGTGGCATTTATCGCGTTACAAGCGGCAGCAAAACTTCCCGCCGTTTCCATGAGCAGCCCTTGTTGCTCTTCGGTGGGTTGAAGTCTTACAACTATTGTCAATACTTGCTTCACGTTTATCCAAAACTCACGAAAATGAGTATAATTCAAACTTTAACAGACTGGCAATTCCTCCCCGCGTTGAATCACAGATTACAATGGGGGCTTCCTTGCCGGAGTAGGTGAGTTACAGTCAACTGGGACAGTATGTCATTATTGTAGATTCTCGTGCCCCTACCTTGGAAGTCAACTGTCAAAAGTTATGCATTTGTGGTGTTAAACGTCTGTTGTGATGCCGAAGTGCAACAGGCGCAAAGAATTGGTAAATTTGTACTAAATCCCCGTTAATTAAAGGGTGGCTTACGCTTCCCATTCTTGTCCTAGCGAGTTTCCCAAGCCACAGGACTGTCCTTAAGGGTAAATGTAACATTATGTTACATGTTTGTCCAGACAGGCTCTCACCGTACTAATACTACTGTCGCTGTCTATGCGAACTGTCGGAAATGTACCCTGTCCATGTACTGCGTTGAGTCAAGTTTTATGAATCCTACATTGAATAAATTCCGAGTTTCTTATCCTCAAGGGAGCCTGATCAGTGATCTGTTAGCCATCGATCACGGTCAGTATATTGTGCGCGTCAGTGTGGAAATTGATGGCGTAACCCGATCAACCGGTCTAGCGGCGGCTCAAACGGTGGAACTAGCAGAAGACCAAGCTAGACAACGAGCGATAACTGTTTTAGCGGTGGATCGGGAGAGTTCTACGGACACCGAAACATCTCCACCTCATCGCCACACCCAAACATCAGTGGCGGCGGCTGAGGTTCCCTCATCCCCTGAGTCGATTCCTAACTCGGCTCCCGCTTTTGCGGCAAAAAGGATGGTATCAACACCTGAGGTTGAAGATACTCCAAGTCCTAGTCCAATCGATACCCACCCGATATCGGCAAAACCCAGTCCACCCCCTGAACCGACGGAACCCCTCCCAGAGACGGTTGAACCATCTTCCCCACCTAAGACAAAACCCAGTCCCCCTCCTGAACCGACAGTAACGCTTCCTGAGACAGTTGAACCGCCTTCCTTAACGGAGGACATATCAGGATCACAGACACCTCTGTTTAAGGAAGAGACACCAAGCCCAGTGGGAGTCACGCAATCGTCGTTAGAGCCAGAATCAACACCACCCCCACCCCCTGCACAAAAGGAAGCTGAACCCGATATCCAGAGTCAACCCAAATCCGAAACACCCATTGACTTTTCCGAAATTATTGCCCGAACCAATGTGGAACTCAAACGGCTAGGGTGGACGAATCAACAGGGACGAGATTACCTCGTCGAAACTTATGGTAAGCGATCGCGTCAGTTGTTAACCGATGAAGAGTTACTCGATTTCTTGCATCATCTGGAATTAGAACCCACACCCGACTAATCAGATTTGAGGAAAGTAGGGGCGGGTTTAGTCACTTTCGTCTTGCTGTTGATGATAACGTTTGTGTAAAACCCGCCCAAACCGATGTGTAGGGACGGGTTTCACTCCATCCGTGTCAACTTAAGCTCAACCCCTCACCCCCAGCTGACAGGTGTAGGTTTTTTATTTAAGGGTGGAGACAAGACAAGGGGGACAAGGAAGGAAAGAAGACAAGGGGGAAAAACCGTACAGAATTGTGTTCGGTCAAACTAACTGTAAAAAGCTGAAACGTCATATTTTTCGTTAAAACTCTTCCTGGTCTACCTGTCTACCTTGTCTTACCTAAACCTCAATCTTAAAAAACCTACCCTTGTGAGCTCACCCCCAGCCCCTCTCCCACGCCAGCCCTCACCCCCAGCCCCTCTCCCAAGCTTGGGAGAGGGGAGCAAGAGGGGAGTAAGAGAATCTGATCTGAAAACCTTACCAGTATTGGTTTTCGACCTTAAGTTGACACCAATGGTTTCACTCTTGCCAATATTAAATTGGCTAGCCCACCGTCGCGGGAGTCCGGGCGGCGGAAGGACGCCGATTAATCACTTGATCAATTAAGCGGTAGTCCTTGGCTTCCTCGGCTGACATAAAGAAGTCCCGTTCTGTATCTTCGGCAATTCGATCTAGGGGTTGATCGGTATGTTCAGCCAGAAGCTGATTCAGCCGTTGTTTGTGATACAGGATTTCTTTTGCCTGAATTTCAATATCACTCGCTTGTCCTTGAGCGCCGCCTAAAGGCTGGTGAATCATAATTCTGGAATGAGGTAAGCTCATCCGTTTACCCTTCGCTCCAGCACTCAGCAGAAACGCACCCATACTAGCAGCCAAACCCACACAGATGGTGCAGACATCAGGACGGATTTGATTCATGGTATCGTAAATCCCCATTCCTGCGGTTACGGAACCGCCTGGGGAGTTGATATATAGATAAATGTCTTTTTCGGGGTCATCAGCTTCCAAGAACAAGAGTTGAGCCACGATTAGGTTAGCCAAATCTGAATCAACCTGTTGTCCCAGAAAAACGATCCGTTCCCGCAGCAGACGAGAGTAGATGTCAAAGGCGCGTTCACCGCGACCCGATTGTTCGATAACTGTAGGAATCATGGCAATTACGGTAATCTTAAGCTCATATTCTTCTAGATTGTAACGATTGACGCCGGATGAGGGGTGGAGGGGTTGGGGGAAATAGGGAGATGAGGGAGATAGGGGAGAAATTGTAGAGACGTTCCGGCGGAACGTCTGTTGTAGGGGCGGGTTTTACCATTAACATTAGGTTTTCACCCTGATATCACTAAACCCGCCCCGATTAAAGTGCAAGTCATCTTCAACAAATGACGAATGACAAATGACCCTTAAAAAACAATGTCTTGTCCTTTATCTGTAAAGCGAACATTTTTAATATTGAGTCGGGGGTTTTCTAACAAAGTTTTGCGGATACCACCAAATAATGCCAATTGTTCGCACATTGAAAGGGATACAAATTGACGCTGGGAATCTGGAGATAAGCGCAAATCGATGGTAGCGATACCGTTATCGAGATTCACGCGATAACCTGCTAAATCCAAATCCCCCGAACTCACTTGGGCGACAACATTTCCCACAGACGCCGTTACCGGAGTTTCTGCTGCAACAGCAACGGGTTTAGGAACAAGGGTTTCACATTGGCTATCAGTGCGGTAAATGTTGAGGGTTATGGTTTCAACCGCATCGGCGGGTTGAGGCGTCGAGGCTGGATTCACCTCCGGGATAACCGAAGAATCCGGTTGGGCGATAAGTGAGGTGGTTAAGTCAGGATTTGCTTGTGGGGGAGAGGATGACTCAGAAGAAGTTTCGACGGGATTGTCAGGAATTCCCTTACTATTTGCAGCTAGCCAACCCCAGCCACCAACACCAGCAATAATCAGTCCTGCGATCGCGGGGATAAAATAGGGGTGAATACGACTCATAGTGGAATACTGATTGCTTCGGGTAGATGTTCGTAACTATAGGATTCGAGGAAACTGGCTACTCATCCGGAGCAAAATTGGTCAACAGCGAAAGCGCGATCGCACTTTCTCAAGATGGGTAAGATTTAGGATACCCCACCAATATAATAAATCTGTTACATCCAGGATGCGATCGGGGCGGGTTTATATCAGTAAATGGTGAGTTGCATCAGTTTGACGTCAAACCCGCCCCTACAAATACGCGATCGCAGGTTTTCAGGGTGGATTTGATTAAAATTTAGCATACCCCACTAACCAGAATACCTAACCCCTAAAATCAATCTGTTCCATTGCGGAACAGATTGATTTGCCGTTGAATATCATCAATCGAAGTTTTTGGTAGCTGATACTGATTGATTTGCCGTTGAATATCATTAATCATACTATAGTAGGAAGATGTTTGCAACCTAACCTCTCTAGCCTCTTCAATAGCTTCTGGTTGCTCAGTAAGTTTCAGGAAACTGCTAGCATACTCTAGAAATTTATCCCCTGTATATAAATAAAAATTCACTCCTGCCTTTTCAAGCATCTCTTGCACTAACTCAGGTCGAACGCCAATTGTTTTCCCTTGATGCTTTAACCACCAATCTTCTTTTTGATCATCTGTTACGAATATCAGAGATTTATTCTGAGATTTTGCATAATCGATTAACTGACGCCAAATAACAACATCTCCATATTTTTCAGGTTCATCTTTTTTATTCTTACCCCGATCATCCATATATCCAGGAGGTTGATTCTTTTCAAAACGCTTTTTAGCATCTTTATAAATTTTGTCCAACTCCTCATCTGAGTAAGGTTTTCCAACTTTACCCTCTAACAAATTAGTAAGCTTCTCCCTAAATTCATCATCATCCAATAAGTCTGGATATTTTTCTCTTCCTTCCTCCAAAATTTTATACACTCGTTTATTAGCCCTTTCAATCGTTTGGATTATTTTTTGAGAATCAACACAATCAGTGAATGAGTGTCGTTTGCTATATTCTTCCAACTTTTTCTTAAGCTTTTCCAGTTCATCGTCCAGTAGCTCCCGTATTTCATCATAAGGTTTGGATTGCTGAGAGATTACCGTAAGACGTTCCTTTTGATACTCATACGCCACTTGATGCGGTATCCAGATTCGCTCTATCAGGCGTTCAATAATCTCAAAAAGCCTTTCTCTGGTTTCCGCACTATAACGATATATATTTAATAGGATATTGGCATCGAAAGAAAAAATAGCCTCTTGCCAAAGCGTCTCAAACTCTTCGGGTGTTGGTTGGTAGTAGCCAGGAAATAAATCACGCATATCTAGATACCTCTAGTTTCATTAGACAATTAAGTATAGCTATTTAATCTGATTAGCTAGAATAACATTAACTGTATCAAGTATTACCAGATACTTAACAGCAAATTACGGTTTATGTTTCTCTGCTAAAATTTCCTCTGGAGGTATCCAGACAACTTTACCATCACGCCAAATAGCCACTGGATTACCCGCTTGTTTGTGTTTTAGCAAAGCATCTTGCACAGCTTTAGCCAATGCTTGATTAATTTTTTCTCTATCAGCCAAAAGTTCTGAAATTCTATCGTTCCCAAAATTATCTGCCATAATAGTCTTCCTCAATTCGTTGCCAAATTAGGGGTTGTGCAACATAAACACTATCTTCTCTTTCGCCAGCCGCTAAGAGACGGGGTACTTCCATACTGGCATTGTCGTAGAAAAACCAAGAATCTGCCAGGGGTCTGTACAATTGAAAAAAGTTACGGATACCTGCATGGTAACGACGCCGGATGATTTCTTCCGGGACATCATGTCCGCCAAGGCTTACTCGTTCTTGCACACGAGCAATCGCTATCTCTGGATTGGGCAATCCCAGGAAAAATAGATGAAACCGATAACCGTTCTGACGCAAGTTAGCAATCCACGGTGCAAAACTACGGCTGGCTAACGTGGTTTCAAAAGCAAAATTAACTCGTGCGTTTGCCAATTGCTGTAATCGCTCTAACATAATTCGTCCAGCGCGAAATGCGGCTCTTTCTGGTGCAAATGCGGATAATCCTTGGGCAATTGTATCAGCATTTACATATTCGGTGACGCCGAGAGTTACTGGAAGCAAAGCGGGAGCAGATGTCGATTTTCCTGCACCATTGGGTCCAGCGATTACAATTAGATGTGGATGTTCTTCAACCATTCAGTTACCAACTGGCTAAACGATATCTCAAACATTACCAGTAACTGGCGGATACTGCTTCAACACCTCCTTTAAATACATCCCCGTATACGACTGTTCATTCTCCGCCACATCCTCCGGTGTCCCCACCGCAATCACCTCTCCACCTTTATCTCCCCCCTCAGGACCTAAATCAATTACCCAATCGCTAGAACGAATCACATCTAAATTATGCTCAATTACCAACACCGAATTCCCCTTATCCACCAATCGCTGCAACACATTTAATAAATGATGCACATCATAAAACGATAACCCCGTTGTCGGTTCATCAATTAAATACAACGTCTTTCCTGTCGCCCGTCGCGATAACTCCGTCGCCAATTTTACCCGTTGCGCTTCTCCCCCGGATAACGTGGGTGCAGGTTGTCCTAAATGTACATAACCTAAGCCTACATCCACGAGAGTTTGTAACCGATTCACCGCACGCGGGATATTCTTAAATACGTCTAACGCCTCCTCCACTGTCATATTTAAAACATCAGCAATTGAATATCCCTTATATTTCACCTGCAAGGTTTCTCGGTTATATCTTGCGCCTTTGCAAACCTCACATTGCACATAAACATCGGGGAGAAAATTCATTTCAATCACATTCACGCCCTGTCCGCCACAGGCTTCGCAGCGTCCCCCTTTCACGTTAAATGAAAACCGTCCAGCTTTATAGCCTCTGGCTTTGGCTTCGATGGTTTCAGCAAAGAGTCCGCGAATCACATCAAATACCCCGGTATAGGTGGCGGGATTAGAACGCGGAGTTCTACCAATTGGGGATTGATCAATGACAATCGCTTTATCTACGCCATTCAATCCCTTGACTTTACCTAACTCTTTGGGAAAGGGTATCTTTCGACTGAGATGATGTTGCAACGCTGGATAAAGGAGTTCATTCACTAACGTAGATTTCCCGGAACCGGAAACCCCAGTAATGCAAACCAACTTACCTAAATGAATCTCTACATCAATATGTTTGAGGTTATTTCGGTGGGCATTTTTGAGAGCCAATAAACGCCCATTCCCTTTGCGCCGTTCCCCTGGTGTTTCAATGATCTGACGTCCGGATAAATAGGAACCCGTTAACGAGGTTTCACTATTGAGTAATTCCGTGAAATTCCCCTGAACCACAATCTCGCCCCCATGAACTCCCGCTTTGGGACCAATATCAATAATACAATCAGCGGTGCGGATGGTTTCTTCATCATGTTCCACCACAATTAAGGTATTTCCTAAATCCCGTAATTTCTGCAAAGTTGCTAATAACCGTCCATTATCTCGTTGATGTAAGCCAATACTCGGTTCATCTAATACATACAAAACCCCTGTCAATCCTGCACCAATCTGAGTCGCTAGCCGAATTCGCTGGGCTTCTCCACCAGAAAGAGTCATCGCCGCCCGATCTAGGGTGAGATAATCTAAGCCGACATCTAAGAGAAATTGCAATCGTGCCTTAATTTCTTTGAGGGCAAGTTCACCTATTTTTGCCTGACGGGATGATAGATTTAATTGGTCAATCCGTTGGCGACTTTCGCTAATGGAAACCTCAATTAAATCGGTAATCCGATATTGTCCCAGCCTTACCGCTAAGGTTTCTGGCTTCAATCGTTTCCCTTTACAGACTTCACAGGGTTGATCGACTAAATATTGCTCTAATTTCTGTTTATAAGTATCGGAACTGGTTTCATCATATTGCTTTTGTAGGATGGGAATGACGCCCCGATAACGGCGGTAATCGTTATACTCTTCAATCCAAATTGGATTATCTGCGCCATAGAGAATTACCTGTTTCTGTTCCGGGTTCAGTTTCTGCCATGGTGTTCCCAGTTCAAAACCATAAGCTTGTCCGATATTGTAAAGCAGGGACAAGTAATAGGAATTATCTCGATCCGACCAAGGCGCGATCGCACAGTATATCGGTTGGCTTGGTTCGGGGATAACGAGTTCGGGGGAAAAAGTGCGTAAATTGCCTAATCCGTGACAGTGAGGACAAGCGCCATAGGGAGAGTTAAAGGAAAAGAGTCTAGGAGATAATTCCTCCATCACCGCGCCATGTTCGGGACAAGCAAAGTTTTCGGAAAAGACGATTTCTTGGGAAAGTTGTTGATCGGAAGACCTTGTATTTTCTTCGTCAGGAGGTCTAGAATTTGAGTTAGGTTGGACTTCGCTTGAATCATTTAATACCTGAATTACCGCAATTCCACTGCTAAGTTTGAGACAGGTTGCCAGGGAGTCGGTTAAACGTTCCTGGAGTCCTGGCTTTTTAATTAGGCGATCAACCACCACTTCAATGGTGTGGGTATAATTTTTATCCAACTCAATTGGATCAGAAAGAGATTGGATCACGCCATCGACGCGGACGCGAACAAATCCTTCGGCGGCTAAACTGGAGAGTAGCTTCTTGTGTGTGCCTTTTTTGCCTCGGACGACAGGGGCGAGGATATGGAACTTGGTGCGATCGGGAAGTTCCATGACGCGATCGCACATTTGGTCAATGGTTTGGGGGGCGATGTTGCGATCGCAGATTGGACAGTGGGGTTCCCCAGCGCGACCAAATAATAGGCGCAGGTAGTCGTAAATCTCGGTAACTGTACCCACAGTGGAACGGGGATTATTGGATGTGGATTTTTGGTCAATGGAGATGGCGGGGCTTAAGCCTTCAATGGCGTCTACGTCGGGTTTATCCAGTTGTCCGAGGAATTGACGGGCATAGGCGCTGAGGGATTCCACGTAGCGGCGTTGCCCTTCAGCGAAGATGGTATCAAAGGCGAGGGAGGATTTACCGGAACCGGAGACACCTGTGAAGACGATTAGGCGATCGCGCGGGAGATCGAGGTTAATGTTTTTTAGGTTATGTTGTCTGGCACCCCGGATGCGGATGGTGTTTTGGCTGGGGGGTTGGTTTCCATTCAGGGATGGGGTTGGGTTGGAGGCGATCGGGGTTGGATCAGACATGAGGGCAATGGCGGGTAATTGTCCTTGATGATCTTAGCGTTGCCTCTGCCATTGGTTGTGAGGGGGCGTTGTTTTTGCTGTTTACGGTACGCCTCTGTAGGGGCGGGTTTTACGATTATCTTTTCGGTTGCACCCATAAGTGACTAAACCCGCCCGGACTTTCGCAGGTTTCTAGATTTCGGATGAGACGTCGGGTTGTTGTTGGGGTTTTGTTCCTGGGAAGCGATGTGTTTTTTTAACGCAGAGGGGCGCAGAGGTTTACGCAGAGGGACGCAGAGGTTTTTGGGGCGATAGTATAAGATAAGAATTTAGTGGGTGATAGATATGACTCCAGTATCTATAGTAAGTCAATGAAGTTCACGATTGAAATTACTGAAGAGGCAATTGAAGATTTGGAGTATTTTGATAAGGCTACGCGAGTGACTATTCTTGATGCAGTTGAACGTCAACTTGCTGATCAACCTTTGCAAGAAACTCGGAATCGTAAGCCGCTTCGACCGGGTTCCAAGTTCAATTGGGAATTAAGGGTCGCTAACTACCGAGTCTTTTATGATGTAATTCAGGAAACTGTAATAGTCAATGTAGTTGCCGTAGGATACAAAGAGCATAACAAACTTTATATTCGAGGTCAGGAAGTCAAGTTATGAAAACAATTGAACTGGCTCAATCTAATTTAACAGTCGTCGAGTTAATTGAACTGGCGGAACAAGATACTCTTATCCTGATAAAACCCGATGGGACGGAGTTTGTTTTATCCGCTGTAGATGATTTTGCGGCTGAAGTCGAGGCGTTACGTCAAAATCAGGAATTCATGGAATTTTTAGCACGCCGTTCAGGTTCAACTAAACGATTATCGCTGTTAGAAGCCCGTAAACGGCTAGGTATTTGATGACGTATTACGGTAATAGAGTCTAGGTTATATAGCACTATCAAACAGCTAACAAAAGATTATATGGGATATCCAACATCTGATTAGGGGTTGCCAACCCAACTTAGGTTTATTGATTGGGTACTTGATTGGGTACTGTTTTGGGATAAACTGAGATAATCAAGACTACTCAATCTAACTGAGTCATGAGTTATCGAAACATCATCACCATTGAACCGGGCAAGCGCGGCGGGAAGCCTTGTATTAGACGAATGCGGATTACCGTGTATGATGTATTGGGCTGGTTGGCGGCGGGAATGTCCCATACAGAAATCTTAGATGATTTCCCGGAGTTAACAGAGGAAGATATCCGAGCGTGTTTGGCATTTGCGGCTGATCGGGAACGTCGTATTATTGCTGTGGTAGGTGATATTTGAAGCTACTGTTTGACCAAAACCTAAGCCGTAAACTGGTGACTCGGCTTGCAGATATTTTCCCAGATTCTAGTCATGTTCAATTTGAGGGTATGACTGAAGCCGATGATAGTGATATTTGGGAATTTGCCAAGGTTCCCTTAAACCAAATACGCCACCATCTTTCATGAGCGTCAGGTTGCCAATGATAGGAGGGCTTAGAGCGTTTCGCCAGTTGTTCTCTGTCTGTAACTTCAACCAGTTCATTAAAAGTATACACACCCGATGCACTGCCCTCTATGTCTTCAAGATTAGCAGAACTAACAAACTCGACTTTCTTAACCCACCGTTCAATCGGACTATTAGCTAATTGGTCAGCAACTGAACTCATACCTCGCTAGTCTCCCTAAAAAATTTTACTTGTTTATATTTTAATTAGCGATTATGGGGGCAGTCAAGCAAGATTGATATTTTTTAGATTGTCTGGCATTCCGGATAAGGATGGTGTTTGGGCTGGTGGATGATATATGGCTTATGTAACTAAAAACTATCTTCATTACTCAATCCCAGTCTACGCCGCATTTCTGTGCTAGAAATTCCTCCCTCAGCGCGACGACGTTCCCGTGAACGCTCAATTAATTCAATAAATTGAGGATTGGTACTCAGTGAAATCGTCTCCATATCGACGTTTTCTAATGTAATCAAAGCGGCAATAGGTTGACCGTTGCTAGTAATAATAACGGGTTCCTCAGCTAGCTCAGAGGTATATTCAGCCAGTGTTGCGTTTGCCTGTCCAATTTCCACGATTTTCATAGGTCATAAATCTCCCCAGCGATACGAACTTGATTGCGTTCCTTGATGCCGACAGCATTGATATATACAACGGCGTCAGGCTCCTCTTCTATATCATAATAGACGCGCAAATTACCAATGCGAAGTTCCCAAGGAGCAAGGGGATTAGGGCGCATTAGCTTTCGGTTTTTTGTCTCAACTGTCGGTTGATACATCAGTTGCTCATCGACAGTATCCAAGACAATTGCCTGCTGTCGAGCCGTTAGATATTGTAGATGTGTCTCTGATTCCGGTGAGTATTCGATGCGGTACGCCATACCTCTATCAGCGTAAGTTGGCTTAATATTAGGATACCCAATATCTGATAAAATGATGCCAACCCAACTTGGGGAATTGTGGAGAGTGCGGCGTGCGATCGCCTCAGAATTCATCTTAGCTATTAGCCAAGGATGCTCTGGGAGCAGGCGTGTTTGTTGATTTGCTTGTACTATTGATTGTATTTTACGTAGTTCTTTAGCGAATTTGGTGTTAACTAGCAGAGCTACTGCGTGTAGCCAACCAACGCTCAAGTGATTGCTGACTTTCACCACTGCGTCTACCTGCCAATAACCCCTCAATTCCAATATGTTCGTCTAAATCAGTCCACTCGATCGCGTAGCCATCACCTAGTAATTGCCAGTTTTGCCGTTCTGTGGGTGAAGCATATATCAAACGTGGATACCAAGCTAAGGGAACGCTGAGACTTCGACCATCAGCTAAGTCTACAATTAGCCGCTCATCAGTGACGCTAATTTGGCTAGCAAATGGTTCTATCTCAAGTGTTAAAGTAGTCATGCCACGCATCCAACAACACAGCTTGATATTCTTCCTTTCTTCTTAGCAATTTGATTCAACTCGTGTTCCTTAAAGCCCCGATTCTTTTCTAAAGAAATAGGTTCCAGCCAAAATATTGCAATTTGCCGATCTCGCTTAACGTGAATGTGAGCAGGTTCACCCCGATCATAGCTGAAAAAGATAAAACTGTAAAGACCAACCTGAAGAACTGTAGGCATTACATAGATGCAGCTTAATGCTTGTCGTTAAGCTTGTAGGTTGGGTTGACGAAGGAAACCCAACTAATTAAGCGATTAAGCTAGGTTTTCTTCAAATCAAGCCAATCGCTACACATATAAGGAAAATTTATCACCTTATGTACGGGAGAGCCAGGCTGCTGGGTTGTCTTAACTCCCAAATTTGGCAGAAAATGGCACGATTTGCTTGATTGAGCTAAAAGAAGCTTAACGGTGATTACTTCGTTTGACTTCTACCCAAAGAAAAAAATAATATCTACCTTAAGGTAGATAGATTGGAGAGCGTTGGTATAGTAAACAAATTGGTCTGTAAGACTTCAAAATTCCCAATTGAAAAAGTTTCTACCTTAAGTTGAATTGCCTGTTTTGCTGCATTCAGTTAACAATGCCAGTGAGGGACGCTTGAGGGAAACTAATTATTATGGATATCAGTACAGTTTGGGAAGACTTAGCTTGGCAACAGGGTGGTAAGATTGTTTATTTAATTCTAGATGGGGTGGGCGGATTGTCCGATCTAGATAAAGGCGGGACGGAATTACAAGTCGCCCAGACACCGAATTTAGACCAATTGGCAAAAGAATCGAGTTGTGGTCTATTGGAAATTGTTGGTCCAGGAATTACACCGGGTAGTGGTCCGGGTCATTTGTCTTTATTTGGTTATGACCCCCTGAAATACAATGTGGGTCGCGGTGTTTTATCGGCATTGGGAATCGAGTTTGACCTCAAGGAAAATGATATCGCAGCGCGGGTGAATTTTGCCACGATTGATAAACAGGGTAATGTTTCCGATAGACGGGCGGGTCGAATTGCGACGGAGGTGAATCGCCGTCTTTGTGAAAAGATTCGAGACAAGGTTAGCTTGGATTTTGAAGGGGACTATTTCTTTGAAACCGTCAGCGAACACCGGGCGGTATTTGTGTTACGGGGTCAGGGATTAGGGGGAAATTTACCGGATACTGATCCGCAAACCACAGGCGTTCCCGCTAAAGATCCGACGCCTGAATCAGAAGACTCCAAGAAAACCGCCGAGTTGGTGCGATCGTTTATTGATCAGGTACAGCAGGTTTTAGCCGATGAAGACCAAGCTACTGGGATTTTAATGCGTGGGTTTGAACGCTATCAACCCTTGCCAGCCATCCGCGATCGCTTTAAACTTGATGGGGTTTGTGTGGCTGATTATCCCATGTATCGGGGCGTGAGTCGCTTAATCGGCATGGATGTTGTCCCGCGTCCCGGTGGCATGAAACAACGGTTTCAAGCGCTGCAAGAGGTTTATGGGGAAAAGTACAACTTCTATTTCCTCCATGTTAAGCATTCCGATAGTAAGGGAGAAGATAGTAACTTCGAGGGTAAGGTAAAAGTCATTGAAGAAGTGGATCAGCTTTTACCGTTAGTTACTGAACTTAATCCTGATGTGTTAGTCGTGAGTGCGGATCATTCCACCCCGGCGGTAATGGGACAACACAGTTGGCATCCTGTCCCCGTGATGATTCATAGTAAATATGCCAAAGTGGATGATGTCGCAACATTTGATGAATATGCTTGTGGGCGGGGGATGTTAGGATTGCGTCCTGGAGTGCAGTTGATCGGGTTAGCGTTGGCACATGCGGGACGATTACGCAAGTACGGGGCGTAATTCATCAACATAAATCCGACACGTAGGGGCGCATAGCGATGCGCCCTTCCCATAGCTTTGTTTGTGTGGTTCCGCGATTTCAATCGCCTCCTCATACCGAGTTGCGTTCTATCATGTCATTCTGAGCGAAGCGAAGAATCTGGATAGATGCTTCGCGTCACTCCGTTTCACTGCGTTCTGCTCAGCATGACAGATTCTACGTTAGACTGCAACTTGGTATCAGCTATTGGGGAAGCTTGAGAGAGGGGAGCACGAGGAGAGCAGTTTTTCAAACATGTTGTTGAAGCGTCTGGAATAGGGGGAAAGTAGGGGTAGATTTAGGTGATTCCGTTTCAGGGTACTTTAGCGTAAAATCGAAACATAAGTACATAATTAGAACTAAAACGCAACAGGGGCATCTGTCAACGATGGAAAGTAAAAGCACTCAAAGTCAGCCAGATATGAAAAAACCTGAAATGCAAATGAGACGGATTACCAGTTATCAGGCACTGTGGAGACCCCTGGATAATAAAGGTCACTTTTGGTTTACCTATTTTGATGGCGACAGAGAACGCACAGAAGATTTAGATGCAGACAATTTCCGAATCATGCTCGATATCTTAGATACAGAGAAGCCGATTTTTGGCGATCACTCCACATCTGCTGTTGCCGTACATTGGCCCGACAATGATATCCAGACTGGAGCATGGGCATAATTGGAACAGAGATAGACAAGATGGGGGAGGTGAAAAAAAGGAAATGATATGAAGCAGGTGGGATGAAACGAATTACCAGCTATCAGGCATTGTGGAAATCTCTGGAAAACAAAGGTCACTTTTGGTTTACTTATGCTGATGGTGAACAAGAACGCACCGCTGATTTAGATGCCAAGAACTTCCAGATGATTCTGGAAATGCTGGGAACCCAGAAGCCAATTTTCGCCGATCGCACCACCTCGACTGTGGCATTACATGGGGTAGTTTCCCAGAAACGCAAGTGAGGTTCCGCTTGGAGATTCGCACTGAGGAGGGGAGAAGAGGGAGCTGAGGAAGCTGAGGGCGCTGGGGAAGCTAGGGAAGCTGGGGGAGATGAGTAAGTTAACTCAAAGCTCTACCTTACCTATTGCCTATTGCCCATTGCCTATTGCCTGTTCCCTGTTCCCTGACAAATGACGAATGACGATCCTCACCCCTGCTGACTGACTGATGGGATGTGATCTAACACAATTGTTAAGAAGTTTCACCAATGGTGCCTTTCCCCTGAATAATGATATAAGGAGAATTTTTTGGGAGAGGTTATTATGGCTTACGTATGCGAGATAGGCACGGGCCACAGAGTTTACCTCGATAATCAAGGAACACAGACAGTTGTCACCACCCTCAGTGGGAGTCCAGGACAGCAGCAACAAGCCAGTAACGGGTTTCAAACCGGAAACTGGACATCACCGCCGGAGGTATTCCGCACGCCTAACGGTGTGGTGTTAAAGATTTCTACAGCGCAAGGAGATCATTTTATCCAAGTGCAAGGAAGCAGCATGAGCGTAACCAGTGGAACTCCGTCTAGTTCCCAACAAATGCAAGTGCAGCAAGTCGATAGCACCCCCGCTTCATCCATGCCTTCAATGGAACCGATGAAGCCCATGGAACCAATGAAACCCATGGAACCGATGAAGCCGATGAATATGGGAGACATGCAAATGAACATGAACCCCATGGAAATGCGGATGGGCAATATGGAAATGCGGATGGGATCGGGATCACCCGCGTCATCGTCGTCTTCAGCGCAAAGCAGTAAACGGTTTTGCCCTCAATGCGGCTCATCTCTGACGCCTAGCGCTCGCTTTTGTTCAAGTTGCGGACATCAGCTAAATTAACGGCGATCGAAGAAACTCGAACAAGGTACACCATCGATTGTCAAGTCATCGTGGTGTAGCATAGCTAATTCGGTGGATTAGATTCCGTTGGGTTTCCTTGCGTCAACCCAACCTACAACTTCCATTCAGAAACCGTAGGGGCGCATAGCGTGCGCCCATAAAATCGACAAAGCTAATCCACCATTTTAGGTGTGTCAATCCAGTCGGTTGGATTTAACTCAGATCTTGCCATTGTGTAGGTTGAATTTCGACTTCGCTCAACCCAACAAAATCTGGTTTGCTTCCAAACTCTAATCCAACCTACGCCTTAACATAAGTAGTCGGACAAAACTAATGTTGACGGTTGGGATGAGACAACAGGCATAACGAATGACAAATGACGAATGACAAATGACAAATGACGAATGACAAAAGGATGACCAATGCCCATTAAAGTTAGCCTAAATCATCAACTTGCTTATCACTTCGAGCGCCCCATTATTCTAGGTCCTCACACCCTAGGATTACATCCATCCCCTCACTGTCGCACACCCATTCAAAGTTATTCTCTAACCATCCAGCCTCAAGAGCATAATTTAACCTGGCAAAATGACCCCTACGGGAACCGCCTAGCCCGGTTGAATTTCCCCAAGCCTACCGATACTCTCGCGATTGAAGTCGATATTATTGCCCAACTGCAACCGATTAATCCCTTCAATTTCTTAGTTGAACAGTATGCTGAACGCTATCCCTTTAACTATGATCCCCAACTCCAAAAAGAACTGAGTCCCTTCCTAGATATCAGCGAATCAGGAAAACTCTTATCTGATTGGGTAGAAGAAAATCGAAAAAATGACATCTATATTACCGGATTTTTAGGGGCAATTAATCAACAGCTTGCCCAAGATATTACTCATACCATACGCTTAGAAACTGGGATTCAATCCTGCGAAGAAACCCTGACCAAAAAAGTCGGTTCCTGTCGCGATACCGCCTGGTTACTGGTGCAAATCTTGCGACATTATGGTTTAGCGGCGCGATTTGTTTCCGGCTATCTGATTCAACTCAAAGCAGACAATCCCCCTGTTGATGGACCCCCAGGCATCGAAGCCGATTGTGCCGATTTTCACGCTTGGGCAGAAGTCTATCTTCCCGGCGCTGGTTGGATTGGTTTAGATCCCACATCCGGGTACTTAGCAGCGGAAGGACATATTCCCCTCGTCTGTACTCCAACCCCAGAGGCGGCGTCTCCGGTGAGGGGTACAAGTGAACCCTGCCCGTCTCAGTTAGAGTTTGCGGTGAAGGTATCGCGCCATGAGAACATCGCCAGCCCCAGTAAACCCTATACAGAAGCCCAATGGCAACAGATTGATAGTTTAGGTAAAGCCGTAGACGCAACCCTACACCGTGCAGGTGTGGGCTTAACCATGGGAGGTGAACCCACCTTTGTCTCCATTGACGATTTTGAATCTCCCCAATGGCAAATTGCCGCCCTCGGTGACGAGAAACGCAAAATTGCCGGACAGTTACTCAAACGTTTGGAAGCCCGGTTTTCTAAAGGAGGGGGATTACTGCATTATGGGTTAGGAAAATGGTATCCGGGTGAGATTTTACCCCGATGGGCATTAGGATGCTACTGGCGCAGTGATGGTACTCCGATTTGGCAGAATCGAGAGTGGTATGCAGAGGAAGGGAAAGATTATGGACATACCGCCAAACAAGGGGAGATATTTATTCAGGCGTTAGCGACGCATCTAGGTGTTAATCCTGACTGTATTATTCCCGCCTATGAACATGAAGGGGACATTGGTGGGTATGTTTTACCAATATTACCTGTATTAAAAGATGAGCAATTGTATTGGAGTACCTGTCATTGGCGATTTCCTGATGAGAGGCTGAATCTTCTGGTTGGTGATTCTCCCGCCGGATTCCGTTTACCCCTAAATTCTATTGATTGGTCCGAGGAATTGGTACAGGAAGGAATTGTCCCCTTGGAGGCGAATCCAGCCCGCCCCAGTCCAGAATTTATTGACTCACATGATAATACGATTCGGATTGGCTTAGGTGTAGAAGCTAGGCAAGGAATTTTGCATATTTTTCTACCGCCTTTGACTTCGGCGCGAAGTTTCTTAGATTTAATCACCGCGATTGAAGAAACAGCGGCAAAGGTAAAAACTCCAGTATTAATTGAAGGGTATACCCCTCCCGGTAATGGGGGAATTGAAGGGTTTCAAATTACCCCTGATCCAGGTGTGATTGAGGCAAATATTCATCCAGCCGGAAATTGGCAAGAATTGGTTGAAATTACCACAACTCTGCACGAAGAGGCTCGGCTTTGTCGTCTGGGAACTGAAAAATATACTTTAGATGGACGGCGGGTAAGTACGGGGGGCGGTGCCCATATTACGATTGGCGGCAAAACGCCCTTAGAGAGTCCCTTATTGCGGCGTCCGGATTTACTCAGGAGTTTGATTAGTTATTGGCAAAATCATCCCAGTTTATCTTATTTGTTTGCAGGGTTATTTGTCGGACCCACCAGTCAATCGCCCCGTGTGGATGAGGCACGACATGAGAGTTTGTATGAGTTAGAAATTGCGTTTCAAACGTTACAGCCGGGTGAAGATGTAGCGCCAGAATTAGTAGACAGACTGTTACGAAATCTCTTAGTTGATGTAACGGGGAATACTCACCGCAGCGCTTTCTGTATTGATAAGCTGTATCCGGTAGAAAATTACCGCAATCAGTTGGGATTATTAGAATTTCGGGCGTTTGCAATGCCCCCTAATATGAGAATGAGTTTACTCCAAATGCTGCTAATTCGGGCGCTGGTGGCATGGTTTTGGGAGCATCCCTATACCCAGAACTTAATTCGCTGGGGTACGAGGTTGCACGATCGCTTTCTGTTACCGTACTACATTGGCGAGGATTTGCGGCAGGTGATCCGCGAGTTACAGGAGGCGGGGTATCCGTTTAAATTGGAGTGGTTTGAGCCGTTTTTTGAGTTCCGGTTCCCCCAGTATGGCGAGATTAGCCGAGAGGGAATAGAGTTAGAATTACGACACGCGATCGAACCCTGGCACGTTTTAGGGGAAGAAACGGGTACTGGTGGAACCGCTCGTTATGTGGATTCTTCCATGGAACGGATACAGGTAAGATTGCGAGGAGCGATGGGACATTCCCCCAATCCAGATAATTTTTCATCCCGTTATCAAGTGACTTGTAATGGGTATCCACTGCCATTAAAGTCTACAGGAATACCGGGAGACTATGTAGGTGGGGTACGCTTCCGCGCCAGGGAATATGCGGCGTTATTGCATCCTTCGATTAATTCTCATTCCCCATTAGTCTTTGACATTGTAGATACTTGGACTCAACGGTCAATTGGGGGATGTCGCTATTATGTTAATCATCCCAATGATATCATTTATGATAAGTTTCCCATTAATCACCGGGAAGCGGAGTCACGGATGTTGGAACGCTTTATTCCTCAGAATCATACACCTGGAATCATTTCGATTCCACCCTTATCATTGAGTCCGGAGTATCCGTTGACATTAGATTTGCGACGGGTGAATTCGTTTCACAAAGAGACATAATTTGAATGGCACTGAAAATTTGCATTTTTGTATCGCCGCAACCTTTGATATACCGTAGGGTGGGCTGTGCCACGCCAGCTTTAAGTCAGTGGCATTCGACATATAGCAGTAGACACATCGATTAGGACTTTCGGCACCATTGTAGAGACGTAGCATGCTACGTCTCTACATAAAATCCTGTTTGTCGTAGGCGAGAGAAGCGCTGAGGAAAAGAGGACTAAAGTCCTCACTACAAACATACCACTTCCTTGATTATCGTTCTGATGACGATGGTTGTTCATTGGTTTCGAGTTGTTTCTCAACCCGATCAAGTGCATCTTTGGCTGTTAGATTCTGTTCTAGGATAGCCAGAATACCAGGGAGATATTGATCCATTGTCATGACATTGGTGTAGACAAGATTTTGCACCAAGGTAGGGGTGAGCCTATCTCCCTCAACGTCTATGCTGGTTTTGTAGCGAATTTCACCGTCATCGAAATCAAGTTCAAAATTGCCGAGAATCATGCCATAGTTGGCGCGGGTGAGAAATTCGGCAAGGGTTGAGCGTTTATCTTCAGGAACGGCTTCAGGATATAAGGAGTAAAATACACATTAAGACATGATCTCCGCGTTTCTTAAATACTTTAGCAGCAAGTTTTTTCTTACTTGTATTCGGTCTAATTGACCAGGAATAAAGTAGCGCCATCTCTCCCTGACTATCTTTTTCTTCATGATATTCATTTTCATTAATCTCGAAATGAATACCCTTAATAAGTTTCTTAGATAGACGATTTTCAATTTTCTTGATGCGTGGCTTAAGTGCATTATGAATTTCCTTAAACTGAAGTTCCCCTTTGACAAATCGCTACACTGTATGCCTATCTTGGCTTAGGGCGATTTCACTTTCGGCTTCACTGGGTACAAATCAGGCTGACGCCCAACAAATCTAAAGCCTTCCTTTGTACCGGAGTCGGTTCGGTTACCTTGTCAAAGTCGAAATTTACACCTGGAATATTAGACTGAATTCGATTGTTAACAATCGTGCCTAAATCAGCCAACAGGGTTTGAAAGCTATGCACGGGTAAGTTATCTGCTGTC